>JAQWNI010000134.1 GCA_029268645.1 Myxococcota bacterium | reverse complement strand
CAAGGAGTTCCTCGGGTGAGACTTCGCCCTGGCGAACTTTTTCGGCCAAGCCAAGGGCGTCGTAGCGTTCGTACTCGTCGAAAGACATGGAAACCTCGTATCCATTTTTGGGGGAGGGCACGCGGCGTAAAGCCCGGCCCTGTAATGGGATCATTTTAGGGGATTGGATTGTGGTCGCGGTCAATGCAATCGGGATCGGCGAGCGCCCCTAGGACCCGTAGGTCCTTGTGATGAACCAGAATAGGCCGATTCCGCAAATCGCGGCACCGGTCCACTCGGCGACCCATCGGTGCGGTCGTCCCTGGGCCACGCGCCGCAGGCCGACCAGAAGAGGCCAAAGCAGAGCGACGACCGCGAGTTGCCCTAATTCAACCCCGACATTGAAACCCAGCAGGGCGCCCGCAAGTCGTTCCGTTGGCAACTCCATCTCGGCGAGGACCCCGGCGAAGCCAAAGCCGTGGACCAGTCCGAAAGCAAAGGCGAGCAGGACTCGGATGAGACCAGGGTCACGGGCTTGCTTGAGCAGGCCGAAATAGCAGGCCACGAAGAGTGCCAGCCCGAATAAGGTCAGTGCGGGAAGCTGACCGAAGCCGAGGAGGGCCCCCAGTGCCGCAAGGATCAGACCGGCTGTTGCGAGCCCCGGGATGAGACCGCCGCGCCCGCCGATGAGCCAAACGTTTTCCGCAGCGATGAGGGCCACAGAGAGGCCGATCACGGCTTCGACGGCAGCGGTTTCCGGTTGGACCCAGCCGAGGACCGCAAAGGCGAGCGTGATGCTGTGGGCCACCGTGAAGCCAGTCACCAATCGAGCGACTTCGCCCAGGCTCCGGGCGAGGAGAACGAGGGCGAGGACAAAGGCCAGGTGGTCCCACCCACTGAGAATATGCTCAATCCCCAGGCCGACATAAGTCGGGATCGAAGACCCCTGTGCTTGCTGGGAGCCGGTTTGGCGCTCTGGGTCCGCCGCGGAAGACGAAAGCGTCCACAGCGGATCTCCTTCAGTCAGGACCCGCTCGAGGACCCGCTGCCCACGACCGGATTCGGCGGGAACCGTGAGGCGGGCGAAGTGCATGTGGGAGGGTGCACTGTCGAGTAAGATGCGTGAAGAGATCGATCGCTGGCCTGAGTTCTGGCAGTGCACTCGCCAGCGGTAGACCGCCCAGCCGGTTTCAGCGGGTAGAGCCTGGGGCTCGCCCGCCCGTATACAGGCCACTCCTCCGCTGAGCAGCTGGAGATGGTCGGCCAGATAGAGACCGGTGGCGTCTCCTTGGCGGTTTTGGGTGGCGGCGGAGCCAAGAGGCAGGGGGATTCCGAGCCGAGAGAGTTCGAGCAGGGATACCCGCACTCGCACAGTCGCGCCCTCGGGATCCATTTTCCATCCCGAATAAGAAACGCTGCGGGCATGGGCGTCAGCCAGGGATGGGAGGAGGGCGACCAGCATTGCGGCCGTGAGAACGCAGAGGGCCACCGTGTCGACAATGCGTCGTCGGTCTTGGACGGGATTCTGAACGGGGAGCCGCTTCGTTCTCACCCGTGGCAGCATAGCGACGTTGTTTTCCGCTCCTGGGGAACGGGGGCCCACTCAAGCTCTTTTTGGCTTGAAAACATCGATGAGAGGTCTCTTACTCTCAGTTGGGAGGTGATTTTGAGGAGTTGGCCTTGGTGAACTTGCGCAAACAAAAAAAGCTGCTATATTGAGAACACACAATCAAAAACGGCGTGCCTCCGGGCAGCGCCGTTTTTTTTTGGGGATGACTTCAATGTTCGAGCCTTCAACGGCCGTCTTTCAGGCCGGTCTCCAGGGCGAAGGGGAGAGACGTGAGCCCCACGATGTCGATTGCTGGGCTTTGGCTGGCGTTTGCCGTGACCCACATGGTGATGTCGAGCATCCGGTTTCGACCTCAACTGGCGGCATGGCTCAGTTGGGGTTTTCAGGCCGTCTACTCGGTCATCGCTCTTGGCCTGTTTATTCCGCTTTGCACGATCTACTTCTCCAATAAGCATTCGGGGCCCTTGTTGTATGCGTTGCCTCTCACACCCTGGGTCCGAGGGGGCATCTTCGTCGGCATGGGGGTCGCGTTCATCCTGCTCTTCGCCGGCCTGCTGACCCCCAGCCCGACTTCAATCTCCGCTCAAGCCTCTGATGGAACGCCTGCTGAACCGAAAGGCGTTCATTTCATCACCCGTCATGCCCTCTTCATGTCCATGGCGCTGTTCGGGATTCTGCACTTGATTGCCAATGGATTCGCTTCGGACGTCGCGTTTTTCGGTGGTTTTCCGCTCTTTGTCTTGATCGGAACCTTTCACCAAGATCAGCGCAAACTGGCCCTTGAGCCCGAGCGCTACAGAGCCTTCTACGCGGCGACGCCTTGGATTCCCTTTACCGGCCGATCGACCCTGCGGGGTCTTCGGGAGATTTCTAAGCCCGCCGTCGTGCTCGGACTGCTGACTTTGGTGATTGTCCGCCATTTCCACGCCAGGCTATTCGGCGGCTGAGGGGCTTTCAAGCGGCTCTGTCGCGGGCTGATTCGTCCCAGGCGCGGAAAATCGCCGCGCCTTTATTTCAAGGCGCCGCCGCTCCTCGATTGAAATCAATTTTCAATTCCACTATACCCTGCGTCTCGTTAAAAATGAAAATGAATGTCGGATTCTAGATTCGGGAGAGCGCAGATGAACGCGATGAGTGCACACCTTTTGAAAGAGCAGGCCAGCCGGCTCGCCTTGGCGGTTCTGGTCTCAGGGGTTGTGCTCGCGTTTCCGGGAAGCGTCTGGGCTCAGGCCTCAGACGATGCAGCGGCGACGACCGCGACCGAATCCTCTGAGGCGACCGTCCCCGAATCGACCGACGCCGATGCAGAGGGGGCTGCCAAGCCGGAAGAGACGGATGAAGAGCGAATCAGTGGGCTTGAGAACGCCGTCAAGGTGCTCGCCGAAGAGCTGAAAGATGCCATCACGGCGACGACTGTTCCCGAAGACCGCGAGTACACGAGCTTCAGCGGCCTCGGCCCCGCCGCCTCCCAGGTCTACTATCGCGACAAGGGGTTGAGCATCGGCGGTTACGGTGAAGTCTTGTTGAAAACCTTTGTGACCGAGACGCAAACGCCCACTGGGCCTGTCCGGGATGACAACATCTTCGATGCGCTTCGGGCCGTGCTCTACGTCGGTTATAAGTTCAACGATAAGTGGTTGATCAACTCCGAGCTCGAATTCGAGCACGCGGGCACGGGAGGAGGCGGCTCGGTTTCGGTCGAGTTTTTGACCCTCGACTACATGCCCAAGAGCTGGCTCAATTTTCGCGTCGGCACCGTGTTGATCCCGATGGGCCTCATCAATGAGGTTCACGAACCGATCACCTTCTTTGGCGCCAATCGTCCCGAGGTCGAACGGAGAATCATCCCGACGACTTGGCGCGAGAACGGTGGGGGTGTGTTTGGCAGCTTCTTCAATGACCGAGTGCGATACCGCATGTACGCCGTGAACGGCCTAGATGCGAGAAAATTTTCAGCTAAGAGTGGGCTCCGCAAGGGTCGACAAAAAGCCAGCGAAGCCCTCGTGAACGACTGGGCGTTCGTCGGACGTGTCGATGTTGATGTAATCAACGGATTGATCCTGGGTGGATCCGTTTACACGGGGAATTCGGGTCAGAACCAGAGCAATCGGGTGGAGGTGAGCAAGGATCCTGTAACAGGTGATCCCAATTACGACACCCGTCGTCTACCGAGCGCGCTGACGACGGTCTACGAACTCCACGGCGTGTTTCAGCGCTGGGGGCTGACCGTCAAGGGGTTGGTTTCCCAGGTCTTTATCGCGGACACCGCCGAGCTGAATTACGCCCTGAACAAAAGGACCACCGGCTCAAGCGTGGACCCGAAAGCGGACAATAGGCCCGACGCGATCGCGAGGACGATGCTAGGCTGGTACTTGGTGGCAGCCTACGACGTCTTGCCGCTCTTTATGCCCGAGACGTCGATGTCACTCTCTCCTTACTTCCGCTACGAGCGGGTGGATACTCAGAACCAGATGGCGGCGGGCATCGCGCCCAACCGCCGCTACCAGCAGGATGTTTATGTTGCGGGGCTTCAATTCCAGCCGTTCACCCAGGTCGTCCTCAAGCTCGACTACCAGCACATCCGACCCGAAACGGCCCCGCTCTTCGTGGACAACAAGGTCCGTTTTGCGATGGGGTACGTCTTCTAGGCGGCGCGTTTGGACTGGGCTGGCGTGCGGCGTTTTTGCGGGGCTGATCGTTTTCTCAGCGCCCGCATCACTCCAGGCCACGGTTTTCTACACCCAGAAAGAGGCTTTGGCGCTGGCCTTTCCCGAAGCGGACCGCGTCGAGAAAGAAACCCACATCCTCACCAGCGAGGAAGTTGAGAGCATCCAGAAGTCCGCGCGTTCGCGGCTGAGCTCGCGGCTGGTGACGCTCTACACCGCTTGGCGGGGCGGTGAGCGGGTTGGCTTTGCACACATCGATGTTCACACGGTGCGGACGAAGCCCGAGGGTTTCTTGGTCGTCCTCGACGGGCAAGGTCATGTCGAGCAGGTGGTTGTCCTGGCCTTCTACGAACCCCAGGATTACTTGCCGCCCCAACGCTGGTATGACCTCTTCATGGGGAGAAGTCTCGACGATAAGCTGCGCCTGGGGCGAGACGTCGATGCGATCACCGGTGCTACTCTCTCTGCTCGGGCAGCCACCGAGGGGGTTCGGCGGATGTTGGCCTATCACCGGGTGTTACTTAACCCCTAGGCGCATTCCCCGACTCGTTGTGCTTCGCCGGGGAGTTGAGTGAAGAGGTCCAGATGAGATTCGTGATTACCGGGGAGTGGGACCGCAACCGTCTGCTCCAGGTCATTGTGGTTCTTTACGCCCTGTACGTGGCCCTTCTCTGGGTCACGAATGCCATGCTTTATTTCCAGAAGATGACCTTGGCTCCTTCCTCGGTGGTGGCGTACTACCTCGGGGACGAAGCCAATTATCTTCCGGCGCGAAGTCTGCAGGGCCTCACAGAGGTTTCGCATTTTCATCTCTTCGCCGTCGGCATGCTGCTGCTGGTTCTGACGCACCTGATGCTCTTCATTCCGGTGCGCAGCAGTCTCAAGGCGTGGCTGATCGCGGTGCCCTTTCTGTCGGGTCTTCTCGATGAGGGAGCGGGATGGCTGGTCCGCTTTGGAGGCCCTGAATTCGCGATCGTCAAGGTGGCGGGTTTTTTGATGCTTCAAACGAGCCTCGCCGTACTCGTGATCATTTCGCTCTGGTCGGTTCTGACTCCGCACCAAGCCGAAAACTATGTGGGGCTCGATGACGATTTCCCCGAAGACGAATTCGAGGATGACTAACGCTCCTCGGAGGCCTTTTCGGCACAGCGCTGTTTGTCTTTGGCGCTACACGCACAGGCGGCACCCGTTCCGCCGCAGGAGCCCTTTAAGCTGCGGTTGGAGAAGATGACGCCTACCGCCATAGCGGTCATCACGAAGCCGAAAAAGAAGAGCGTGACCAGAAATGTCTGCATGACGGGAAGTCCTCTTTGAGGCGTTTCAGGGTGCTTGAGGGGCGGGTTCTTCGGCGTAGGGTCTCAGGAGTGAGCTCATTTCTTCGGTCATGAGCGTCGAGAAACCGCTCCCCTCTCGGATGATGAAGTAGGCGGGGACGCCTCGCTGACTGGCCAGAGAATAGCCCTCTTCCGGCCCGAGTACGTTGAGCGCCGTGGCCCAAGCATCGGCCCGCATGGCGCTTGGATTGACCACGGTGACCGACGCCAGGGCGTGGGAAATAGGAGCCCCGGACCGGGGGTCGAGGGTGTGGGAGAATCTCTGCCCAGCCTCTTCGTAGAAATTTCGATAATCCCCGGAGGTGGCCATTGCGTTCTCGTTGAGATCGAGAACCTCTTGAATCGCGCGATAGCTGTCGGAAGGGCGTTCGATGGCGACTCGCCAGGGCTGTCCCGACCGTTTGCGCCCGGCGGCGCGCAGCTCTCCGCCCACCTCGACGAGGTAATTGCGGTGACCGAGGGCCTCAAGGGCTTCAGCCACCCGGTCCACCCCATACCCCTTGGCGATGGCCGAAAGGTCGAGCTTTAGGGCGGGGGTGCTTTTTCGAAGGGCGTTTTGCTCCTGGATGATTTCGAGGCGTTGAAAGCCCACCTGCTTCCGAAGCGCTTCGATGGCCCGGGAGTCGGGCGCCTTCTCGGGGCGCGGGTCGGGGCCGAACCCCCAGGCTTCCACCAAGGCCCCAACGGTAATATCGAAAGCGCCATCAGTTTCCTGGCTGAAGCGTTCGGCAACCGCAACCACTTCAAGGGTGGGTGCCGAGATCGCAAAGGGCTCAAGGTTGGGGTGGGCGTTAAACCGCGAAATTTCCGAGTCGGGTTCCCAATTTGACATCAGGGCCACCACATCGGCCAGGTTCTCCTCGGCGGCGTTGGCGGCGGTCCGGATCTCATTGGGTCCCAGTTCGGATCCGGCCAACTTCACTTCCCAAGTTGTCCCCATGGTCTGGCCGCCGAAGGCCACATAGGGCCCAGGAGGCTCGGCACACCACATTCGATGGACCGACAACCCAACCAACACGAGGAGTCCCAGGACAAGCAACGTCTTGGCTCGAGTCGTCAGGGCGAGGGGGGAGGGCAATCGAGTGTTACGCAGGAAGGCCGAGTCGCTTCGCGACTTCAGCCACCGAAGTCGTCGAACATGATATTTTCTCGTTCGACCCCAAGGTCCGTCAGCATTTTGATGACGGCGTCATTCATCATGGGCGGCCCACAGATGTAGTATTCGCAGTCTTCAGGAGAAGGGTGATCCTTGAGGTAGTTGTCGTAAAGGACTTGGTGGATAAACCCCCTCATCCCGGTCCACTTCTCTTCTTCTAGGGGCTCCGAAAGAGCCAGGTGCCACTCGAAGTTTTCATTCTCTTTTTGAATCGTGTCGAAGTCTTCAACATAAAAGGCTTCACGCATACTGCGCGCGCCGTACCAGAAGCTGACCTTGCGGTCGGTATGCACCCGCCGGAACTGATCAAAGATGTGGGATCGCATTGGGGCCATGCCGGCGCCGCCGCCGATGAAGATCATTTCGTTCGGAGTTTCGCGGGCGTAGAACTCGCCGTAGGGGCCGGAAATCACGACCTCGTCACCGGGCTTCAGGTTAAAGATGTACGAGGACATCTGCCCTGGCGGCACGTCTGGGTTTCGCGGCGGGGGCGAGGCGACGCGCACGTTCAGCATGATGACGCCATGTTCCTCGGGATAGTTGGCCATCGAGTAGGCGCGAACGACATCCTCATCGACTTTGGAGACAAAACGCCACTGGTCAAATTTGTCCCAGTCTTCGTGGTATTCCTCTTCGACGTGGAAGTTTTTATATTCCACAACATGCGGAGGGCATTCGATCTGAATGTATCCCCCTGCCCGGAAGGGCACGCTTTCACCTTCCGGAAGCTCCAAGACGAGTTCTTTAATGAATGTGGCCACGTTCTCGTTGGAGCGAACTCGGCAGGTCCACTTGCGAATATCGAAGACCTCAGCGGGCACTTCGATCTTCATGTCCTCCTTGACTTTGACTTGGCAGGAGAGCCGCAGCCCTTCGCGGGCTTCCTTGCGCGAAATGTGACCGGCCTCGGTGGGCAACAGGGAGCCGCCCCCGTCTCGGACGACGACACGGCAGACACCACACGTTCCCTGGCCCCCGCAGGCGGAAGGGATGAAGAGTTTGTTGTCGGCCAGGGTCCCGAGAAGGGTGCTCCCTGCAGACGTTTTGAGGGCCTTTTCGGGATCATCGTTGATCAGAATCGTGACTTCTCCAGATGAGACCAAGCGGGATCGCGCGAACATCAAAATGGCCACCAAGGCCAGGATGACGACGGTAAAACCGATGACGCCGTAGAGAATGGTCAACATGGTGGGTGCCTCACTCGCTGGGGCGCGGGTCTAGAGCTGGATTCCGGAGAATGCCATGAAGCCGATGGACATCAGCCCAACGACAATGAAAGTAATCCCAAGTCCTCGCAGGGGTTCGGGGATGTTGTTGTATCGCAACTTTTCTCGGATGGCGGCCAGGGCCACAATGGCCAGGGCCCAGCCCACACCGGAACCGAGTCCGAAAACCGCTGCTTCTCCGAAAGTATAGTCCCTGCGAACCATGAAGAGCGCGCCGCCGAGAATGGCGCAGTTGACTGCGATCAAGGGGAGGAAGACCCCAAGGGCGTTGTACAGGTCGGGGGAGAAGCGATCGATCGTCATCTCAACCACCTGGACCACCGCTGCAATGGTGCCGATCAAAACCAGGTAGGTGAGAAAAGCGAGGTCGACGTCGGGCAGACCCATCCAGGACAGGCTGCCTGGCTTCAGGAGATTCTCATTTAGCAACTGATTGAGAGGAATGGTGACGCCGAGGACGAAAACGACCGCGGCCCCCAAACCGATGGCGGTCTCGACCTTCTTCGAAACGGCTAGGAATGAACACATCCCCAGGAAGAAGGCGAGGGCCATGTTCTCAACGAACGCTGCCTTCGTAGCCAGGCTCAGATAGTGCTCCAACATGGAAATCCTCCTCCACTTGCTCGGGGCGCATGCTTCGAATCACCCAGATAAAAATACCGATCAAGAAAAAAGCGCCTGGCGCCAAAAGCATCATCCCATTGGGCTGGTACCAGCCTCCCTCGGTCACCAGGGGGAGTACGCTGAAGCCGAAAACCTTGCCGCTGCCGAAGAGCTCGCGCATGAAGGCCACGAGCATCAAGACGAGGCCGTACCCCAGGCCGTTCCCGACTCCGTCAATAAAGGAAGGGAGTGGCGGGTTTTGCATCGCGAAGGCTTCGGCTCGGCCCATGATGATGCAGTTGGTGATGATCAGGCCGACGAAGACCGACAGTTGCTTGCTGATGTCAAAGACAAAGGCCTTGAGGACTTGGTCTGTCACGATCACGAGAGACGCAATAATCGTCAGTTGAACGATGATCCGAATACTTGAGGGAATGTAATTTCGGATCAGACTAATCGAGAGATTTGAGAGCGCGGTGACCGCGACCACCGCCAAGCTCATGACGAAGGCGGTCTCCATTTTCGTCGTGACGGCCAGGGCCGAACAAAGCCCAAGAACTTGGAGCGCAATGGGATTGTTGTTGATTAACGGATCAAGCAGAGTCTCGCGTTCTGTGGAGGCCATTACGTTCCCTTTACTGACGTCCAGCGCGGGTTGTCGCGCAGTTGAGCGATGAAGGGGCCAAAACCGTCTGGCCCCAGCCAGAATCGAATCATATTCGTGACGCCTCGGCTCGTCAGGGTTGCTCCCGAGAGGCCATCGACCTGATAAGGGTCGTCTTTCGCAGGGCCGGCGGCGCCCTTTTTGACCTGAATTTTAACATTCCACCGTTCATCGAAGGCTTTTCGCCCGGGCCAGAGTGCCTTCCAGCGAGGATTTTCGACTTCGCCGCCCAGTCCCGCTGTTTCGCCCTGTTCGTAGAAGGTGATGCCTCGAATCGTGGTCAGGTCAGTATCCAAGGCCAGGTAGCCGTACAAAATCGACCAGAGGCCCATTCCCTCGATGGGCAGAATCAAAGTTTTGACCTCGCCCTCCTTGACCACTTCGTAGACCAGACCGTCGTAGGGAATCCTCAGGATTTTTGACGCGTTGGTCGGGGCCGGCTGGCTTGTCTCAGGATCCTTAGAGGCGCTTCGTTGGTCAAATGTGTTGGCGTCAATCTCTGAGTCAACTTGGCCGGTTTCTAGGTTCACGATGACCGGCCGAATTTTCTCCTCGAAAAGCGTCTGGATTTGGTCGGCGGAGAGCGTTTCGTCCGAGGACATGAGTCCCGCCACCGCCAGAATATTCTTTTGCTTGTCCACTAACGCATTTCGGTCTTGAAGTGGCTTCAACGAGACCGCTGATCCAGAGACCAGCAGGGCGCAGACGACGCAGACCGCTGCCGAAAATCCGATGATGTAGCCCGTACTATGCTGCACTGCGCTCAAGCCTCCGGCGAATGTTGGCCTGCACGACGAAGTGATCCAGGAGCGGGGCAAACATGTTCATGAAGAGGATTGCGAGCATCATGCCCTCGGGGTATGCCGGATTAACGACGCGGACCAAAATCACCAGCACACCGATCATGAAGCCGTAGGCCCACTTGCCCCGGGCGGTAAAGGCCGAAGAAACGGGGTCGGTCGCCATAAAGACCGCCCCGAACGCCCAACCTCCGAGCACCACATGCCAGTACCACGGGACGGCAAACATCGGGTTGGTTTCCGAGCCGGTGATGTTGAAGATGACAGCCATGAAGATCGTTCCGAGCAGCACACCAAACATGGTTCGGTAAGAGCCTACTCCGGTCAGAATCAACAGGCCCGCCCCAAGCAGGCAGGCGAAAGCCGAGGTTTCTCCCATCGAACCCGGAACCCAGCCCCAAAAAGCATCCCACCAATCAAAGCCCGCTAGGGCGCCCTTGGTGGACGCCGCCTGCGCGAGGAGGGTCGCTCCGCTGTAGGTGTCAACGCCCTGGAGATCCGCTGCCATCCATACAGCGTCGCCGCTGAGCGCGGCGGGGTAGGCGAAGAAGAGAAAGGCTCGCGCGGTCAGGGCGGGGTTCAGAAAATTCATTCCGACACCGCCGAAGATTTCTTTTCCGATCACGATCCCAAAGGCGATGCCCAGGACCACCATCCAGAGCGGGATGGTGGGAGGCAGCGTGAGAGGCAGTAGGGCACCGGTGACGACGAAACCTTCGCTGATCTCATGCCTGCGGATGACGGCAAAGATGACTTCGCAGATTCCGCCGGCGATCATGACGACGGCAAATACGGGGACCCAATACAGGGCGCCGAATAGGATGCAATGGAAAATACTTTTGAAGTCGAAGGAGAGCCCGAGCGCGTTCCAAAGCCCGGTCTGCCAGTTGTCTAGCGGTGTGGCTCCGTAGGCGATGGCCCGCATGCCCTCGAATCCGGTGTTCCAGCTGGCCATGAGCATGCAGGGGATGAGAGCGAATACGACTGTGATCATCAGTCGTTTCATGTCCGTTCCGTCTCGAACGTGT
>JAQWNI010000133.1 GCA_029268645.1 Myxococcota bacterium | reverse complement strand
GATTCGGGATGACATCGCTCAACTCCCCGGGATCACGCAAGTGGACCTCGTTGGGGCACGTCGAGATGAAATTTCCATCGAGGTGTCGGAGGAGTCGCTGCGCCGTCACCAGTTGACTTTTGATCAAGTCGTCCAAGCGATGAGACGTTCCTCTCTAGATTTGCCCGGAGGATCCATTCGGACATTGGATGGAGAGGTCTTGCTGAGGACTCAAGGCCAAGCCTACACCGGTCCTGAGTTTGAAGACATCGTTGTGGTGACGCGTTCGGATGGGACCCGCTTGATGCTGTCTGATGTGGCAACGATTCGGGACGGATTCGAAGAGGATGATCGACATCTGCGTTTTGATGGTGCGCCTTCGATGATGATCGCCGTGTATCAGGTGGGCGAGCAGCGGGTCTTAGACCTTGTGGATTCTGTGAAAGCCTACGTCCAGCAGGCTCAGGCTGAATTGCCCCCTGGATTCTCACTCACGGTTTGGCGGGATTCCTCGCAAAGCTTGCGTGATCGCCTGGATATCTTGATACGGAATGGCTTTCAAGGGTTCGTTTTGGTTTTTGTTTTGCTGTCCCTCTTTCTCCGGCTCCGGTTGGCGGTTTGGGTTTCTTTGGGGGTTCCGATTGCATTCTTTGGTGCACTGGCGCTTTTTCCGGTTCTCGGGACCTCGATCAATTTGGCGACGCTCTTTGCTTTCATTCTTGTCTTAGGCCTGCTGGTTGACGACGCAATCGTGGTGGGCGAAAACGTCCATACTCATCAAGAGCGGAATGAAGACCCGCTCTCGGCGGCGATTTCTGGCACCCAAGAAGTTTCGGTTCCGGTGATCTTCGGTGTCCTGACTACGGTCGCGGCCTTTCTGCCGCTCGTGCTGGCGCCTGGCATGATGGGTCAAATGTTCGGTCAGATCGGCGTTGTCGTGATGATCTGCCTCTTTGTTTCCTTGGTCGAAAGTCAACTCATTCTGCCCTCACACCTGGGGCATCTTCGGATTCAGGCTCAAGGCGTTGATTCCCCTCACGGGGGTGTTCGTGGGGGGTGGAAGAAGTTCCAAGATGTGATGGCGGGAAGCTTGGTGGGTTTTGCTCAGCGAGTCTATCGACCTGCTTTGGAATGGGCTTTGACCTGGCGCTACGCGATGTTGGCTGGGGGTGTAGTCCTGCTGGCCTGGACTTTGACCTTGGTCGGTATCGGGAAAGTGCCGTTTACCTTCATGCCCTCTGTCGAGAGTGACTATGTAAAGGCTTTTGTGAGCATGCCCATTGGAACTCACATAAGTCGGACAGAGGAGGCCGTTGCGCGGATTGAAGAGGCGGCGTTTCGGGTTCAGCTCCGTCTAAATCAGGAGTATCCCGATCTGGATGAGCCGCTGGTGCAACACGTTCTCTCGATGGTGGGTGGTCGTGCAGGTCGCTCGAGCTCTGGGGCACCGGGGGTCTCCGGTGCGAGCCATCTTGGGGAAGTCAGCGTCGAACTCGTCGGAGGTCAGAACCGACCGATCGATGCTTCAGACGTCGTGCGGGCCTGGCGGGATGAGATTCCGGAGTTGGTGGGCATAGAATCGCTTTCCTTTAAGTCAGCGTTATTCAGCGCCGGTGAGTCGATCGCTCTCAGGCTGGGGTCTCCTGATTCGATCGATCTTGAAAGGGCATCGGATGAGTTGAAGAGGCAGTTGTCCCGTTACCCAGGGGTTTTCGACATTGAGGACACCTACGAGGATGGGAAACGTGAAATTAAGCTGTCTATTCTGCCGGCGGCAGAAACACTTGGATTGACCCTAGAGGATTTGGCTCGGCAGGTTCGTCAGGCGTTCTACGGCGTCGAAGCGCAGCGTATCCAAAGGGGCCGGGATGATGTCCGCGTGATGGTGAGATTTCCCGAGGACCAAAGGACGGCGATCGGTGACCTCGAACGTATGAGAATTCGGACGCCGGACGGCGCCGAAGTGCCCTTTTATACCGTGGCCCGAATCGAATCCGGACGGGGGTTTTCTACGATTCGAAGAACCAACCGCGAACGTGTGATTACCGTGAGTGCAGACGTTGACGAGCGCGTCGCAAATCCGAATGAAATCATGACGGACCTTTTCGATGATTTCCTGCCGACCCTTTTGGCCAACCATCCTGGGCTCCAGGTGGCCCTGGAAGGGGAGCAGCGAGAGCAAGCCCTGATGGGAGATGGGATGATCAGGCTCGGGATACTTTCCCTGTTGATTATTTATATTTTGTTGGCCGTGCCTCTGCGTTCCTATGGTCAGCCGGTGATCATTATGGCGGTGATTCCGTTTGGATTGGTGGGCGCGATCGGTGGCCATCTGCTCCTCGACAAACCCTTGAGCATGATGTCTCTGATGGGAGTGGCTGCGCTTTCTGGCGTTGTCGTGAATGCGAGTCTTGTCCTCGTTCATCATGTGAATGCGCGACGGGCAGAGGGAGTGGATATCCGGGAAGCCGTCAAAATGGCGGGTGTGGCTCGTTTTCGACCGATCGTCTTGACTTCTTTGACGACTTTTGCCGGATTGACGCCGCTCCTGTTGGAGCGGAGCCTCTCGGCGCAGTTCCTGATCCCTATGGCGATCTCGCTGGCCTTTGGGGTTGCCTTCGCGACGTTGATCACTTTACTGCTGGTGCCTTGTGGCTATTTGGTATTGGACGATTTCCGACGGGCCAGCCGAAAGTCGTCTCGCCGTAATCCCGCGGACCATTCTCCGCTTGTGCCGGGCGCCTCGGAGCCTCCGGTGTCTGCGCAGAGCCCGGTTGCTCCGATGAGGCTGGCCAAGGAGCCCGATGCCCCAACCAATGCGAGGGGCTGACGCTTCCGGTAGATTCCCCGCCTCTGCCCCACCGTTCTTTGAGCAAGGGGGCTCTTCGGAGTGCCGCGATCATGTACAGCATTTTGATCTCACTACTGACAGGAATCGCCCTCGGGGTTGGCTATACGCTGCTGGACTGGTGGCAGGGTTGGGCCATGGGGCTGATTGTCGGTGTGCTGATGGCCGTGACGTGTTTCATCGTCCTCTCTCGAATTCTGGCTAAGAAATTCGAACCCCGGTTCCTGCAAGCCCAGAAACAGCTGCAATCCGGTTCCACGCAACTCGCGGTCAAGACTCTCGAAGATTTACTTCCGCTGGCCCGGTGGCAAGTAATGCTACGGGGGCAAATTTATGCGCAGCTTGGCATTCTCGCGTATGGGATGGAAGATGAGAAGCGGGCGGTTGAATACCTTGAAAAGGCTTCTTATCGGGCCGCGGACGCCCAGATGGCCTTGGCCGCGATCCTCTTTCGGCGGAAGGAGCAAGGTCGTGCCTTCGATGTGATGGAGGCGACCATTAAGTCGAATAAGAAGCAGATTCTCAATTATCACGCTTACGCCTATATGTTAAATAAGCACGGACAACGCGATAAGGCGGTCGAGCAGCTTCAGCGCGGTTTAAAGGTCGAGCCCAGCAATGAGTCCACAAAGGACAACCTTTTGCGTTTGCAAAATGACCGAAAGCTCAATATGAAGCGATTCGGAATGCAGTGGTATGCACTGCGGCTTGAGAAGCCGCCGGCGTCCATGCGACAATATGCGCCAGGAACACACCGAGGGATGCGCTCGAAAGTTCGGAAGCAGAAGCGAAGAGGGTAGCTTGCCCCGAGCGCCCAGAGGCTTTTGGGCTCAGTCTAGAATTTCGTTGCTGAGCACCTGATCCAGAGTTTGACGGGATCGGATCAGTTTTGGTTGCCCCGCTCGGTCGAGCAAAACTTCCGGGGCCTCGGGGAAGGAGTTGTAATTTTTCCCCGCAAGGCCTGAGCAATATGCCCCTGCGCCGCCGATCAAGATGGCATCGCCTCGCGTGGGTGTCTGGAGAGAGCGAGGCGCCAGTGATTCGGGGTCTCCCGGGGCTGGGGTCATCATGTCCCCACTCTCGCAGCAGTGCCCCACGACGACGTACTGGTCTTCAGTCGGATTGTCTTGATCGAGGCCGACAACTTGGATGGGGTGTTGGGCCCCATAAAGATTAGGGCGAAGGAATTCGGTCATGCCCGTATCGGTTTTGATGAATCGATAGCCCGTGCCCGGTTCTGGCGTAGCTCCGGGGGCGCTCGGGAAGGTGTCGACGACGTCCATTACTGTGGCCAGAATGACCCCCGCATTCGCGACCAAATAGGTCCCCGGTTCGATTTCCAGATGGAGTCGGCGTCCGGTCTCCGTCGCGAAGGTTTCAAAGTCAGGCTGGACGGCACGGCCAATTTCTTGAAGGTCCGTGCTTGTCTCATCGGGCATGCGTGCGACTTTCATGCCTCCGCCAAGGCTGAATCGCTGCACGTCTTTTAGCTGGGCGGCAATCTGAAGCGAAATCCTCGCGCAGCGTTTCCATACTTCGGGGTCACTTCCGGACCCGATGTGGGTATGCATTCCGGTGATCTTTAACGTGTATTCTTGAGCGATGCCCAGAACCCGGTCAAGCTGCTCGTGCCAGATTCCGAAAGCCGATGCGGGTCCGCCGACATTTGTGCGGTTGTTGTGACCACTGCCAAGGCCTGGATTGATCCGGACGGATACGGACTCGCCGGGAAAGAGTCGACCGAATGCCTCAAGTTGGTGGAGGGAACACGCGTTGAAGAGGACGCCTTGATCGACCAGAGCCTTGAGGTCCTGGGGCAGCTCCTGTGCAGTCAGCTGAATTTTTTCAGGGGCGACGCCTGCGCGCAGAGCGCGCTCTGCCTCAAAACCACTGCTGGCATCAATGTGTAGGCCCGCCTCGGCGAGAAGCCGGACGATGGCTGCGGTGGGCAGGGCCTTCATCGCATAGCGCGCAGTCAGGCCGAATGCGTTTGGAAAAGCCAGTACATCCTGAGCCGACTTTTCCAGGCTTTTCTGATCGTAAACAAAGACCGGGGAGCCGAATTCGCTGCGGATCTTTCGAATGAGGTCTCGATCGAGAAAATTGATGAACATGTCTCTAGCCCGGTCACGAAGGAGATGAAGGATCACTGCTGACTGCGGCCAGATACTAGCGTTTTGAGGTCCTCTGCCCCAGATCGAGCACGAGCTGGGTGCTACAGTTCAGCGCCGCCCGCGGCGCTCCGTTGCGGAGTCACGGCCCGGGGCCTAGAGAGAGCACGGATGTCAAATGAGGACGACAAGAAGCTGCGCGACTTCGTTCGCGCACGCATACGCTCTGATGTAGCCGAGGGGAAACGAGCGGGGCAGGTGGCGACCCGTTTTCCGCCGGAGCCGAATGGGTGGCTTCATATTGGCCATGCCAAGAGCATCGTCTTGAATTTTGGCGTTGCGGAGGAGTTTGGTGGCACCTGCAACCTCCGGTTCGACGATACGAACCCCAGCACGGAAGATACGACGTATGTCGAGGCCATTCAGGAGGATATCCGGTGGCTTGGCTATTCCTGGGGTACTCGGCTCCACTACGCTTCAGATTATTTTGATCGCCTGTACGAAATGGCCGTTGAACTGATTGCCAAAGGCAAGGCCTATGTCGATGACCAGGCTCCGGACGAGATTCGCGCCCACCAGGGTAGTCTGACCGAACCGGGCACCGAGAGCCCTTTTCGCAATCGCTCGGTCGAGGAGAATCTGGATCTTTTTGAGCGGATGAGAAAGGGCGAATTTGAAGAGGGGCAGTGCGTTTTAAGAGCGAAGATCGACATGAGTTCTTCGGTCCTTACCTTCCGAGATCCGATTATGTATCGGATCCAGAAGACTCCTCATCATCGAACCGGAAACCGTTGGTGTGTCTACCCGCTGTACGATTTTGCACATGGCCAAAGTGACGCAATCGAGGAAATCACCCACTCGATTTGTACCCTTGAGTTTCAGGACCATCGGCCCCTCTACGATTGGTTTATTGAGCAAATCGAACTCAAGCCAGCGCCTCAACAAATCGAGTTCGCTCGACTCAATCTCAGCCATACAGTAATGAGCAAGAGAATGCTTCGTCAGCTGGTCGACGAGTCGCACGTTAACGGTTGGGACGATCCTCGGATGCCGACACTGGCTGGGCTGCGTAGGCGAGGCTATACGCCTGCCTCGATTCGTGGCTTTTGCGAGGCTGTCGGCGTTGCCAAGCGCGATAATTTGATCGAACTCGGGCGCCTTGAGCACGAGATTCGTCAGGATCTCAATCGCTCTGCCGATCGCGTCATGGGTGTTCTGAATCCCTTGAAGGTGGTCATCGAAAATTTTGAAGACGGTGCGGTGGATGAATTGGAAGCGATCAACAACCCGGAGGATGCAAGCGCCGGAGTCCGAAGCGTGCCCTTTTCCCGAGAGCTCTGGATCGAACAGGAAGACTTCATGGAAGATCCTCCGAAGAAGTTTTTCCGCCTTGCACCCGGGCGGGAGGTGCGGCTGCGCTACGCCTATTTTATTACTTGCCAGCAGGTCATCAAAGATGATCGAGGCGAGATCGTTGAGCTTCGTTGTACCTATGACCCAGAGACACGAGGAGGCGATGCGCCGGATGGTCGGAAGGTCAAAGGAACACTCCATTGGGTTTCGGCCCAGCAGGCCATTCCTGCTGAGGTGCGTCTCTATGGGCCGCTCTTCTCGGTCGAGGATCCCACTTCGGTGGAGCCTGGCCAGAGCTTTCTCGATCACCTCTCTTCCGATTCGGTTGAGGTCATTCCCTCGGCTTGGGTTGAGCCGAGTTTAGAGCGGGCCGAGGCCGGACAGAACTTTCAGCTTGAGCGACTGGGCTATTTCTGCGTTGATCCGGATGCTCGGCCGGGGGCGATCGTGCTGAATCGGACCGTGACGCTTCGGGACTCGTGGGCGAAAATCGCCAAAAAGAAATAGCCCGCAATACCGATACTTTAAGAAGGAGAGTTCGATTGGCTCGATATGGAATGTCGCTTCCGATGGCGGGCGTGCCCCTCCATGCGCACGAGGATTGGCTGAAGGAGATGGTGGACCTGGGCTATACGGACTTTTGGTCCTCGGAGGCCAATGGCCACGATGGATTTAGCCCGCTCGCCCTCGCCGCGGCCTGGGCTCCGACGGCTCGATTGGGGATCGCGATTATCCCCGCCTTTACGCGGGGGCCCGCCGTGATGGCGCAGTCTGTCGCTTCCTTGGCGGATGCGGCGCCCGGGCGATTTGTCATGGGGATTGGAACCTCCTCAAACGTCATCGTAGAGCAGTGGAACGGCATTCCCTTCGAGCGACCCTACTATCGGACCCGGGATATGGTGCGCTTTCTCCGTCGTGCTTTGTCGGGCGAAAAAATCACAGACGAATTTGAGACCTTCAATGTTCGAGGCTTCCGCAGCGGAGTGAAGCTCGAACATCAGCCTAAAATTCTTGTGGCTGCCCTGCGAGAAGGCATGCTGAAGATGGCCGGGCGAGAGGCGGATGGGGCGATTTTGAATTGGCTTTCGGCCGAGGATGTCCGGCAAGTCGTCCCGCATGTTCATGCCGGAGGAGAAGGCAAGGAAATCGTGGCGCGCCTTTTTGTTCTTCCGATCGAAGACCGTGCGATGGCGCTCGCTATCGGTCGACGGGCCGTGGCGGCTTACTTGAATGTCCCTGTCTATGCGGCATTCCACGAGTGGCTGGGTCGTGGCGATGAGTTGGCGGGGATGTGGTCAAAGTGGAAAGAGGGCGATCGGGCTGCTGCTCTGGAAGCCATTCCCGAAGAGGTCGTCGACGCACTCATCATTAATGGGTCGCCCGGTGCTTGCCGAGATCACATTCAACGCTACGTCGAATGCGGGGTCGATACGCCGGCGCTGGCTGTTTTGCACTCTGAGGACCTTCGTCAGACCGTGCGGGATCTCGCGCCCCGGTGACACACTGGGTTGAAGAGCCCCCCCGACGCTTTCTTCCTGGCCGACGCGCCGATTCTGAGATCTGGAGAGAGCGGGCCAACCGCTTTGCGAAGTTTGTCGTATCTCTTGTGCTGCTTGTCTTGACGGGTGCCGGGGGGACGGCATCAGCTTCTGAGGGCAAGGGGCCTGGGAGGGAGGCATCCGATTGGCTAGACCTCTACACGCAAATACTGTCGCGTCACACCCGGGCCGTTGATGCCGAGGTGGGGACCGAGGTGGATTACGCGGCGATCAAAGAAGACCCCGACTGGCGTTTGTTGATCAGCCAACTGGCCTCGCAGCCAAGCAGCGGTCCTTCAGAGCCTTCCGCCAAGCTTGCCTTTTGGATCAATGTCTACAACCTCTTTGCGATCGATTCGGTGGTCACCCATTACCCAGTGGCGAGCATCAAGGACATCGGATCCTTCTTCCGTCCGGTCTGGAAGCGGGTTGCCGGCCATGTTGGGGAGCGGGCCTATAGCCTCGATGAGATCGAGCACGAGATTCTGCGGCCGATGGGAGATCCACGAATACACGGGGCGATCGTCTGTGCCTCCATCTCGTGTCCTAATTTGAGGCGCGAGCCGTATCGTGCAGAGACTGTGAGCGAACAGCTCGATCAGAATGTTGCCAGTTGGCTGGCTCGACCTGAAAAAGGTCTTTCGATCGACCGCTCGGCTCGGATCGTGCGATTGAGTCGAATTTTCGATTGGTTCGAAGATGACTTCGGAGGGCGTCCCGGCGTGCTGAAGTTCGTCGGGCGCTTCGCCTCTGCGGAGCAGCGGCGGTGGCTCGAGGAAAACCGGGCCGACTTCAAGGTCGAGTTCTTGAGGTACGACTGGCGATTGAACGACGTGCCACCCAGGACCCCGTCGACCGAGTGATTTCTGGATCTGGTTGAAGGGTGACTTATTCGTCTTCCTCGTAGATCGTGAACTCGCCTCGGGCGAGCAGTCGCATGCTGGCATCATGGCTGTAGAAGCTGACTTCGTAGGTGCCTAGATCCCAATCGCCTCCGCGTTCTAAAAACGACCAAGTGGGGCGTTCCGATCGGTAGGGCATGCTTTGTAGCGTTTGGATTCTGCGTGTATCCCGATTGAGCCACTTGACCATCACCCGAGGCGTACCAGAGGGGGCGAGCTCGACGAAAGCGAAAATGCGGGACTGATCTTTGGGAAAACGGCTTTCGGTGGATCGGAGTGGATCGAAGTTCTGTGTTGTGGGGCTGAAATAGACCTGTTGATCGGGGGGGGGGCCTTCGGATTCTCCGTCGAGGCCTTCCAGGGCCACATCGGCCAGTCGGTTGGCAAAAGGTCGAAGATCTGAGTTCGCGAGGAGGTCTTCTTCATCGATTTGCGTGACCGCCGAGATGATTGTGGCGATCTCTTGATCGCTGGCCTGATCGATGGCTTGTTGGATCGCGGCCTCAGGGGCGTTTCCTGTTTGTTCGACCTGGCGCAGGGCCTCCTCGAGGTCGTAGGCCCGAGCGGCCATGGCCCACGCCAATTCAGACCACAGCCGAGCGGAATTTTCCTCTGTTTGGCCCGGGGGGCGAGCCGGATTCGGCATGATATCGGGTTCAGGAGATGGGATTCTGGCCGGAGGCGCGTGAGGTGTGGCCAGTTGAAGGTGCCCCAACCAGCCAATGACGATGCCCACCGATAGCAACAGCCCGTATTCCGCCATTCTGCTGCGGCGTTTTGGGGTGGGGGAAGGATGGCGGTCTTGCATCGGGCTTTTTTGATCGGATCGATCCATGGTTGGGTTTTCCTCGCCGGACTGCACCGCTCGGGGGGGGCGCGGCTTCGGCCACTACGCGATCGGAGACAGACGGTCTAGTATACGGGTTCCCCGGAGCGGATTCGGTCGAGCCTGTCGCGCGACTTCGGAGTGTGGGTTGCGCCCAGCGGAGTCCGAACGGGTTATGAGGGTTACCGCGTTCTGTCGGCGATCAGCCAATTGGAGGAATTTCGTGAGCGTGCTCCATCCGACTCGTTGGGCCAGTTTCGGATCCCGACTGATTCCGATTTTTCTGACCCTGTGTTTCGCTTTTGGCCTTGCGGCCTGCCAGCCCGACGCGAATATTTGCTTTGCCACCGGGGACGAGTGCAGTGACGCCGCGGCCTTTTCCGAATTTTTCGCCCAGGATGTGCCCTGCTGCGAGGGAAGCTGTGACGAGACCCGCGGCCCCAAGAAGGACCCTAAGGGGCCCTTCACCGTTATCCTCCGCTGCGTGGTGCCCCCGGAGTAACGTCTTCCCCTCGATCTCAGCGCGAGGACGGCGAGAGCGATTGCCGCAAGGCGAGTGCGAGCTGGGCGGGCTCTTCTCCGCCTGAGAACGGGATGATCCAGAACTGAAGGGTCGTCTTGCCCGGAGCAATCCTGTACTGGTCGAGGGTGTCGGGTCCGCAGCTCCCGGTGCCGAGACCTCTTTGAACTGCGTCGAGTCTCACGTGGGTTTCGCCCCGAAACGTCACCTGGTGCGCATGGGTCGCTTGATAGAGGTCCGAGGTTCTCCAATGCGCCGCCGAGGCTTCGATCGGGCGAGCCGCGCAAAAGAGAAGTCCTGCGGAGTCCGTCTTCCGAACGGCCATCCAGCGGACGTCGGTCTTGTTGCCATTTTCTTGGGGGACGACGTAAGAGTGGTACTGATCTGCGACGGCCCCCTGGTAGTGGCCCATCGCGGCCCCGGAACGGCGATCAACGTAGCTTTCATGAGGACCCCGCCCGAACCACTCGATCTGGTTGAAATCACCAGGGAGCACCCATTCGAGACCCAGGCGGGGGAGGTCATCGAGGCTTCTCCCCACTTGGAAGTCCACATGAACACGGATGATGCCTGTGGGGTGCACACTGTATCGAGTGGTGTGAGAGAGGGTTCGGTGTCGAACGGGAGTCGTATCGGGACCGTTCAAAATAAGCTGATGTCGAGTTGTGATCTCGACGGATCCATTTCGTTTTCTTTTCAGCTGTGCCGGAGCGGGCATCTCGGGCCGAAGGTGGTCGAGCCCCCAGGCGAGCCAGCGTCCAAGGGCCCGGGTCTCGGGGACCGCCCAAGCCTTCACGCCATCGTTGTCGGTTGGGGCGCGGAAAACGTTGAGTCGGGGCGGGCTGTTCAGGAGCGTGCGATCCCGCCAAGTCCATGCGTCGAGTGTTCCTTCCTCTAGGTTGAATTGGATCGAGAAGTCGGCACCTTCGACTGATACAGACGAGCCACTCCTGTGTGGGCTCAGCGCTTTGGCCTCGCGCCCAGCCAGCGTTGGAAAGGCCTCCAGCCGCGGATGATCGGTTTTCCTGCTGGGTTCAGAATTCGGGGAAAGCGCAAATTGCTCCCAGGCGACCTCGTGGTCTTTGGGGGCCCAGGGGTGATCGTGCCGACTCCAAAACTGAATCAGGAGGTGGTACTCCGAGCCGCCGGCGTCCGAGGGCAGATTGAGGGGAAGTTCGATGTCTCGGTCATCGCCTGGTTCGATCGACAAACGGGGCAGGCGCCCCTTTTGGATCGCCTGCCCGTTGGCGGTGAGTGTCCATGTGCCCTTGAAGGCATCGAGACGGGTAAAGTCGTGCTCATTGTGGATTCGAATGCGGCCCAGGGCGGGGTCTAAGGCTTCGATCCGGATGGGCTGAGCGAGTTTTTTCCACTCATAGAGGGCGGGATGGGGGGTTCCGTCGGGCGCGACGAGACCATTGATGCAGAAGTTCGCATCGTGGGGATGGTCTCCGAAGTCCCCGCCGTAGGCCCAACCGGTTTGCCCATTCTCGTCGGTCCAAGTGAGTCCTTGGTCTTTCCAGTCCCAGATGAAACCGCCCTGTAGGCCCGGGTTTTCCCGAAACGCTGACCAGTAATCCGCCAGGCTTCCGCAGCTGTTCCCCATGGCGTGTGCGTACTCACAAAGAATCAGGGGACGCGAATCTTCTGTCCGCTGAGCCCAGTCCACAATGGACTCGATGGGTGCGTACATGGGGCAGATGATGTCTGTCGCGGGGCCTGCGTTGTCGAGCTGAAAACGAAGAGCGCCCTCGTATTGAATCGGCCGGGTCGGGTCCGCCTGCCGGATCCAGCCCGCCATCGCATCGTGGGCGGGCCCGTAACCACTTTCGTTTCCAAGAGACCAGATGATAATGCACGGGTGATTCTTGTCTCGCTGGACCATGCGCATCCCGCGATCTAGACTGGCCTGGGCATTGCGGGGGTCCTGGATGATCTCGGACAGCCGCGAATGGGCCTCGATGTTGGCTTCGTCGACGCGGTAGAGACCAACTTCGTCG
>JAQWNI010000132.1 GCA_029268645.1 Myxococcota bacterium | reverse complement strand
TTCCCCGGTAGGTGAGCAGGGCAATCCGCATGGCGAATCCTTCAGGCGCTCTCGCCGTTTTCAGTTTCAGACTTGGCCGGGGCTTCGGCGTCGGTCGTCAGCACTTCTGGCGCCGGATCGGGTTCGACCTGAATGGTCGCGATCGTGTAGCCGACCCAGCCCGCAAGGCCCAGCACAAAGAGGGTCAAAATGGCGACCGGCAGCGCTAGGGCCCAATAGCTGCCTTTGAGAAGTCCGATGACAAAGAGAAAAGCGAGAAAACCCGCTCCAAGACAGATCACCCAGCCCTGGGTTCGCGAGGCGTCGTTCATGATTCGGCGTGCTCCGGCTGGAGGTTTGGCGGGACCCCTGTCCCGGGGGCCGCAATGGTGGGGGATTTGACTTTGGTGTCAAGCATTTGGGTGCCCAGATCTCAGATGGCGTCTCCGGGTTGCTCTCAGCCCACTAAACTTCGTGAGAAGGTCTAAGATGGGGCGATGCGGGTCATCGGGCTGATGTCGGGAACTTCTGCCGACGGAATCGACGCGGCCCTCGTCGAATGGCCGACGGGGTCGTCGGTCCGACCTTTTCATCTGCTGGCCTACCGAGAAACGCCTCTCCCCAAGGACCTTCAGGCCGAGATTCACGAAATCGCCGCGGGAGAAAGGTCGGGCACGACGTTTCTTCGAGATTTACTGAGTCTAGATACACGCCTCGGTGAGCAGTTTGCCAAGGCTGCCCTGGGGGTTGCCCAGGAGGCGGGGGTGGGTCTCGAGCAAGTGGCGGCCATTGCCTCTCACGGACAGACCCTGGCCCACCACCCCGAGGTGGGCGGGAGCCTTCAAGTCGGCAGTGCCGCGGTGATCGCAGAGCGGACAGGACGCCCCGTCGTATCCGACTTCCGGTCTGGAGACCTGGCTGCGGGGGGGGAGGGGGCTCCACTCGCGCCCTTTTTTCATCACACCGTGTGGGCTGACGCCTCTGAAACCCGCGCCGTTCTCAATTTAGGGGGGATCGCGAATCTCACTTGGCTGCCCCGGGGCCGCGATCCCGAGGCGGTCCTGGCCTTTGACGTGGGGCCCGCCAATAGCCTCGTGGACGGCCTCGTGGTCGAGTTGACCCGGGGTGAAGAAAGGTTGGATCGCGACGGGCGTCGTGCTGTCCGGGGGCAAGTCGACCAAGAATTTCTCGCTGAGCTTTTGGCGGATGAATACTTTGACCGAAGGCCTCCCAAGTCGACGGGGCGGGAGCGCTACGGCAGTCAGAAAGTTCAGAGCATCCTGTCGGACTGGCGGCGGCGAGGGGCAGGGTCGGAGGATGATCTGATCGCCACGGTTTCCGCCCTGACCGTCGAATCGGTGGCGAGAGGCTGCCTGCAATTGATCCCCCAAGCTCGAAACGCCGCGCCGCCTCTGGATCGGCTGATTGTGGGCGGCGGCGGGGTCTTCAATCCAGCTCTGATGGATGGATTGAAGCAGGCCCTGCCGCCGGGTGTGGCCGTTGATCGGATGGATGATCACGGTGTTCCAGCCGCGGCCGCTGAGGCCATGGCGTTTTCCTTGATGGGGCGAAACACGCTGCGGGGTGAGGTCAACCACCTGCCCCACTGCACAGGAGCCAAGGGGGCTCGGGTCCTGGGCGCCCAAATTTGCCCGGGTGCCGTTTCTGAAGTGGAAGAGGGCTGAAGCGCGCTTCTGCGTTGAGCTTCCAGGCGGGAGCGAGGCGCCTCTCCAAAAGAAATGAGGGGCCGGACCTCTCGGTCCGACCCCTCATCGTATCTGGATGGGACTTCAGGTGTCTGCCTTAGAAGACCGACTGGCCCGAGGTCGAGGAGCAGGGGCCCACAGTATTGAGCTGGTTCTGTGAGGCGCCGACGCCTGCGGCCACGCAGCTGGTGTGCACGCCGACCACGCCGGCGGTGGTGCCCGCGACGGGCTTCACATAGCCCCAGGACTGCGTGGTGCTGTCACCATCGATATCCGCCGAGGCGCTGATCGTGTAGGCACTCGGCGTTCCACTCGTCCAAGCGACGCCGTATTGGAAGAAGACCTGACCTTCCGGAGACCAACCGAGGGTGTTGAAGCCACCGGCGTCTACGAAGGTTGCCTTGGCGGTCGTCGGAGCGGTTGCCGGGCTGGCAGCGCCCGCCACGTAGCTTCCGAACTCGGCGAGATAGGACTCTTCAGCCGTTCGAATGGCCGCGATGTTGACCTTGCCTTCCGAACTCTTCGACTTGAGCTGGAAGCGGAGGAAGTTGGGAATCGCGATGGCGGCGAGAATGCCGATGATGGCCACTACGATCATAAGCTCGATGAGGGTAAAGCCGCTTTCGTTGTTTCGATTGATCTTGCGCATAAAAAGTTTTCTCCTGGGTGTTTTCTACCAAGTGCCCGCAGATTAAGGCTGAGTCGATCTTGGCCGCCTTGCGCAGACCCGATCACTCAGGGCATGGGTAATGCAGACACCGTGCCAACGTGTTAGCGAGCAAGGGCCCACCGGCAATTCCGCCTTGTAAGGGCTTGGAAGAACGAGGCCTCGGGTCCACTCAGACTTTTTTGGCCGTTCCGCTCCCACGCGAATGGGGCCCGTATGTCGTCAGGGGGGTGACGTAAACCGTCACTCGGACCAGTTTGCGCGCTTTCCGTCCTGCGGCGCCTTCGCGCTTCTCAGAGGCGGATCCGAAGGCCATCATCGGCGGTTTCGAAGCCAACGGTTCCCCGCCGCCCCGCCATTTCTGTTCCAAGGTGGGTCAGCATCATGCGCCCGACGTCGAATTTCGCTTGGTGTTCGAGAAGTTGTTCGAGGCTGAGATGAAAATCGAGTTGGCTTTTGAACAGCGTGCATTCGCAGGCGAATAAATCGGCTCCAGCGGAGAGCCGGGGCAGTTCAGGAAACCATCCCGTATCACCGGAGTAGACGACCGTTCGTGATCCGAGGTTGATTCGATAGCCGTGGGGGTGGGCCTCGAGTTGATGGCGGGTTTCAAAGGCATTCACCGTAGCGGGTCCGATTTCGTGACTGGAACCCGGTGGCACTTCTTGAAAATCGAGACGAAAACCGATTTCCCGTCCTTCAAGTCCGTATCCCATTGCGTCGGCCAAGTTGCGGACGCGCGCTTCGATCTCTGGGGGCCCTGCAATCACCAGAGGACGGGTTCTTTGGTCCTCGTAAAGGGCGGCCAACAGAAAGAAGGGAATGCCTCCAAAATGATCGCCGTGAAAGTGGGACACCAGAATCGTATCGATCTCGTTGCGTTCGACGCCAAGCTCATCGAGTCCCATCGTTGTGGTTGCGCCGCAGTCCATGAGGACGGTTCCGCGTTCCCCGCGGATCAAAACGGCGCTTTGGCGGCGCCCTCCCGCTCCAAAAGCATCGCTAGTGCCGACGAAGAGAACTTCGTTCATGTTCGATCACTCCGGTTAGGCGGCCTGGGGACATCGGGGGACTCCAGAGCGTAGAACCTTCCGTGGGCGAAGACTCCTCCCTGTCCCTGGAATCCTGCCGGAACCGCCTCATTCTCCCAGACTACGCAGCGTTCGAGGCGCGCGCCGGGGCCCAGCGAGGCGCCGGGCCCGAGGACGAGGGGAGAGGGCTCGGTCAGCACACGGGTCCCCGCTGCTTGAGGCCCCGCTGAGCCGAGATATTGCAGATGCGGCGGAGCAAAGTTGGCGGCCAGATACTCTGCCGGTGTGCCCACGGGCATCCAGATGCTGTCTGCGGCCTCGAGGATTTCACCATGGATGCCCGAATGCCCGGACTCGAGGGCCGGGGCGAGCCAACCGGAAAGGTCCTCGAAGGGCGTTTCCGGAGGGTGGGGTGGGCAGCTTTCGAAGAGGGCGGGGGAAACCAGACGAATGCCCGTGAAGAGTCCAGCGTCGAACTCGCGACCCAAGTTGAAGCGCTGGGCGATTCGGCGGACGCGGTGGAGGCGATCAATTCCAATGGAGCCGAAAGCTTCGGCGCGTGGGTCGTGTCGCAGGACCAAGGTACATGCTGCTTGTCTTTCACGGTGGTGGCGGATCAAGGCGTCCAGGTCGGTATCGACCAGCATATCTCCGGCGATCACGATGGCCGGATCACTTTGCCGTAAAAAGTGGCGAGCCCGATAAAGGCCGCCACCGGTTCCGAGAGGAACCGCTTCGTGGGCGTACTCGACCCGCAGCCCAGGTGGGCAAGAAGCGTCCACGGCCTCTCGGATCGAGTCTTCTCGGTGGTGCAAGTTGATAAAGACCTCGGTGACCCCGTGGTGATGAAGCCATTCGAGCAGGAAGCCAATGATGGGCCGGCCGACAACGGGCAGAGCGGGCTTGGCGCGGAGTTCAGTCAGTGGCTGGAGCCGAGTTCCCAGTCCAGCGGCGAGAATCATGGCGCGCATGGCGGATCTCCGCTGGCTTCTGAGGCGCCGGCATCGGCAAAGTGCTCCGGCAGGTTGGCACAGATCTCGGCAAAGTCGGCGAGCGCCGCATGGCTCGACGAAGCGCGGCGTGCGGCGGCGCGCAGAAGGGTCAAGCCACCGGGAATGAAGCGTAGGTAGCGCCGATCGTTTTGCGCCCAGGCGGCTTGGGTGAAGTGGGAAATGTCTTTGGCGAGCCGAGCCACCGCGAGGAGATCGAATCGTCTCGAGAATTCTGTGGGGTCGGGGGCCGCCGGGAGTTGGGGCCGGATCCAACTTTGGTGAGCGCGGATCTCGCTTTCGGGGAGCAAAGCTTGGGCGTCCTGAAGGAGGCAGACGACATCATATTCAGGGGGCGCCATGAAGGCGCCCTGAAAGTCAATCATGACCAACTGAGCCGGTCCGGTCTCGGAACTCGCCGGTCGTTGATGAAGGTTGGCCGCTTTGAAATCTCGATGGGCGAGTCGGAGCGGCGCAGCGAGGCAGGCGTCGACAATGACATCAAAGGCTCGCCGGGTGGCCTCCACTTCGCTGGGAAGAGGTCGGCGGTCTAATGCCCTCGGCAGAGTCCACTCCAGCCACTTGTTTTCTTTGCTGCGGACCAATGGCTCATCGAGTCGGCGCTGAAAGGCTTCGATGTCACCCGACTGCTTTAAAATCAGGGCCTGAATGGGGGGCAGAAGCGCGAGGGCTTCGCGGTACAGGTGCTGTCGGTCCTCTGCGCTCATTCGCTGGACCAAGCAGTCCATGCCTTCTGGGCCAAGATCCTCAAGAAGCTCGATGTGGCTTTGACCTTCGCCGCTCTCGCCTCCCCATCGGCGTGGGACGGGTAGCCCCGCAGCCTCGAGCCGAGCGTGAATGGGTTCAAGGGGCGGTTCGGGCGGAAGCCCATTCGTCTGAGGAGGATCCGCCGGATCGAGTCGGGCGATCAGGGAAGCGGGAGAGCCTCCCCTGAAGTGAATGCGGAAAAACCGGCGTGCCCCGAGACCGGCGGCCACGGCCTCCCAGCGGTCGACCGGGCGGCCGACGACTTGTTCCGCCAAGGCGAGGGCCTTGTGGATCAGCGGATCTTCGTGTCGGCTCACTTTCATTGACCGGGTGCTCTCACGTCGCCTAGCCGAAGAACCAATGGCAGGCCGCTACAGCTCCAACAAAGCCGCCTAGGTCTCCGATCAGGCATGCGGCGAGAGCATGGCGGCCATCGACAACGCCGGCGGCCCCGAGGTAAAGGGCTAACACGTAGAACGTGGTTTCGGTCGAGCCCATGAGGGTGCAAGTCAGGTAGCCGATAAACGTATCTGGGCCATAGGTCGTGATGATCTCGCTCATCACGCCAAAGGCGCCGCTACCTGACAGGGGACGAAGGAGCGCCATAGGAAGGACCTCGGCCGGGACGCCGACGGCACTCGTGTAGGGATTCAAGAACCCAATGATGACATCCAGCGCTCCGGACGCTCTGAACATGGCGACGGCCACCAAGATGGCAACGAGATAGGGAACGATTCGCGCGGCGACTTCAAGACCCTCTCGGCCCCCTGTGATCATGGAATCGTAGGCTCGGACTCCGGATCCCACACCGATCAGCAAAAGTGCCGAGATCAACAGCGCCATCAACCAATTGCTGAGGATCTCTTTTAAGGTCCCGACAGCGCCGAGCTCAGGCAGAAGGCGAGCTGTTTCCAGGGAGAGTCCGACGAAAACGATCGCGATGAATCCCCAGACCACCCAGGATCGCCAGCGTGCTGGGGCGAGGCGTGATGGCTCGGAGGGCGGAGTTGAGGCCTCGGCCTCAACCAAGGATTCAGAAGGCTCGGCCTGGGTTGCGGTGGCGGGTGGGCGCGGTCGAAAGAATGAAAGGCGACCCAGCAGGAAGTAGGCGGTGACCGCCGCGACCGTCGAGCAGGTGGTCGCGAAGAGGGTCGGGGCCCATATCGCCCAAGGGTCAGCGGATCCGGCGGCGGTGCGCACTGCGATGGTCCCGAAGGGCGGAAAGAGGGTGATGGCCGAGGTGTTAATGGCCAAGAAGAGCACCATGGCGTTCGAGGCGGATCCGCGCAGAGGATTCAGTCGGGCCAGCTCCTTCATAGCTTTGAGGCCGAAGGGCGTGGCCGAGTTGCCCAGCCCCATCATGTTGGAAGTCATGTTCATGACCATCGAGGCCATCGCGGGATGTTCGGGCGGAACTTCGGGAAACAGCCGCCGGGCAAGGGGGGCGAGCACTCGGCCCAGCCAAGCGCGCAGTCCTCCATCAAAGGCTACGCGGGTGAGGCCGAGGAAAAACACCATGGCCCCGACCAGCCCGATCACGAGCTGGATGGCGCCCGCCGCACTGGCCAGCATGGCGCCGGTGACCGCTTCCATGCGTCCAGGGATGAAGGACGCATAGGCGATGGCGATGAGCATCAGACCTAGCCAAATCCCGTTGAGCATCGGACCCCCCTGATCCGCATCGTGAATCGAGATTGCCTCACGCGAATCTCCCGGATAAGCTTGCCGGCGTCAAGCGGTCCGATTGAGTCGGATCGAATTGTATCGACACCGCGCGTTGGCTTGAAGATCGGTCCGCGGTCTCATTATCGCGAGGAAGACGGTCTTTGCCCACTTTGCTTTCGCTCCCCGTTTCCGATGGTCGAATCCGAGGCCGGACGAGGCGGCGGTTTCGCTGTGGTTTGATGCTGTGTGCCGCCTTGGTTGGCGTCGGGAGCCTCCCGAGTCTTGGCCATGCGCGGCCCCCCCTCGGCGAGCGTTTGGATGCGGCTCTGCGACATCCCGCCCTGCGGGCAGCGCAACTGAGCATCTTGGTCGAAGATGAAAAAACAGAACAGGTGATTTACGAGCGAGATCCTGAGAAGCGCCTGATTCCTGCTTCCAACATGAAGATTATGACGGCCCTGGCTGCCCTTGAGATGTTTGGGCCGAGTCATCGTTTTGCCACCCGGATCCTCACCGACCGAGCCCCGGACTCCTCGGGCAGCGTGGGTCGCCTTGCGGTCCTGGGTGGGGGAGACCCCGTTCTCAACAGTGAGGACTGGTGGCGCTTGGCGGCGGATCTTAGACGGCTTGGCTTGCGACGGGTTGAGGGCGATATCTTGGTGGACGATTCCCTCTTTGATCGCGAGTACTGGCATCCCCAATGGAAAGGCCGCTCGGCCCGGGCGTACCATGCTCCGGTTTCGGCCCTGACCGCGAATTACGGTTCTTTCTTTATTGCGATCCAGCCTGGCTCGGCGGCCGGGGATCCGGTCCGGGTGGCCGTAGACCCGCCGATTGCCTCGCTTCAAATCATCAATCGGGCCGTGACCGGCCCGCCGGAATCCTCGCCCACGCTTTCGGTCCAAAGGGGAGGTCAAGGCGCGCAGGCGGAGATTTTTACGGTGACGGGTAAGTTGCCCGCGACGGATGAAACGGACTTCGTGCCCCGAAGTGTTCAGGATGCGGCGCTCTACGCGGGGGCTGTTCTCAAACTTCAGCTGGAGGCGGTTGGGATCGAAGTCGGCGGATCCGTGCGTCGCGGTTCGGCCAATTTGCCTCATGTGTTGGCGACTCACGAGGGCCGAAGTCTGGCAGAAATTGTTCGTTTGTTCATGAAGTACAGCAACAACGCGATGGCCGAGAGTTTGGTGAAATCGATGGCCGTGGAGGCAGGGCAGCGCCCGGGCACCTGGCCTGCGGGTCTTGCGGCCATGCGGGCAAAGCTTTCAAAACTCCGTCTTTTGGGTACTGGGGCGGTGCTCGCAGATGGCTCCGGCTTGTCGACGGACAATCGCCTTTCGGCCCGAATGCTGGTTGATGCATTGCGGGTGGGGGGCCGTTCTTTCCGGGTTGGACCTGAGTTTGTGTCCGCCTTCCCCATCGCATCGCGGGACGGCACGCTTGAGAATCGAACCGCTCGATCGACCGATTTGGTTCGCGCGAAAACCGGATTGCTCAGCGACCAGCGGGTCACGGCGCTCTCGGGGTATCTGCTTCGGCCAGATGGGGATGTCGCGGTTTTTTCAATCCTCGTCAACGGCCATGCCGGACGCTCGAAGTCGGCGATGGATGCGGTCGATCGGTTGGTGGCTGAACTCACCCGTCGCTAATCGCCATCAGCTGCGTTGAGCTGGAGACGGAAGGTCGGCCCCGTAGGCGCGTCTGACTTTGTCGATATACCGAACGGGAAGCGAGTCCCCTCGTCGAATTCGCCGGTAGATCCGTCCGGGGCCCCAGTTGTAGGCGGCGAGCGCCATGGGGATGTTGTCGAAACGGTCGTTCAGTTGCCGGAGGTAGGCGATGCCGAGTGTGACGTTGACAACGGGATCAAAAAGCGAATCGGGACCCTTCCAGTCCAGCTCGAGTTTGCCGGCGATTTCCTCGGCTGTGTTCGGCATCAACTGCATGAGCCCCCGGGCCCCGACATGAGAAACGGCATCCGGATTCCCGCTACTTTCAACGTGGATGACGGCCATCACGAGGGCCGGGTCGAAATCATGCCGATCCGATTCGGTGACGATGGCCCGAGCAAGCACCTGAATCTCGGTCGGACTGAAGCGATGGTGACGCCTGTTTTGGAGAGCCTCCCGAACAGTTTCCTCAGCGAGAGCGCGCTGCTGCGCCCGACTCGGCTCGGCGTGCGTCGATTCGGCTCCGGGTCCGGGAATCCGAAGGCTGTCCGCTTCCGGAGGGGGAGGGCCCTCTGGGCCGGTCGCGGAAAGGCTCAGGAGTCCGGCCATGCAAATGAGGAGAGTGGGGATGCGTCGCATGGCCCCTAGAGACAGCAAAAATCATGCCTCGGCCGGGATGCCGTCGAAATTAACGAACGGCTCCAGGGCGATAGGGTTTGTGCTGCGCTTCGGTGGGGGGCGAGCGCATACCCAGTCTACCCAGCGGATCTTCTCAGGCGGGCGTTCGACTACCCAACGACAGGGCCGAGGGTGGGACGAGCGAAAAAAATTGCGGAGTCTTTCTGGTGACCCGGTCGGGGCTCAGCGACTCCGACGCATCCTGCCCTTGCCGAGCAGAAGCCAGTCCAGCGAGATATTTTCCTTCGTGGCCATCGTGAGTAAGAAGTCGGTGTGGGGCGTGGTACCGCTTTCGTAGCGGTTCACGTTCTGCTGGAAGACACCGAGGTCTCTCGCGAATTGCCGTTGTGATCGATCGCCGCGAACCTGGGCAATTCGTTCGGGGAGCTTTTTCTTGAGTCGCTTGATTGCGGCTGTCGTCGCCATGCTGTTTTCCCTTTTGTTTTCACTTAAGCCCTGTCACTTACTGGCTGCGTGCACCCCCAGCCTTAGGGTTGCTGAGGTCTACTTTTCCATCAAGTGACCGATCCCTGACTCGGACCGAGGACGTGTGCGGCCGGTCTAGCCCACCGAACTCCATGTGCACCGGAGCCGATTCTTTTGGGACCTGTTTCCTATAGGAAACGCGGCGGCAGATTAGTCAGAACCTTGGTCAGAATCAAGGCTTTGAGTCCGTCTGGGACGTTAAATAAGCGAGGGACTGCCCCCGCAGGGCCCCGCCGCGAGAGGGGGCGCTTGGGCGAGGAGCCGGCCTGTTGGCCTGAAGGTCGAAGTTTGGCCGGCATGCCCTCTTTGCAAAGATCGTGGTGGGGAAGACTCCGAAAGGCCCGAATCGTTTGGGGCCAGGTATGCTGATGCAGCCGACCGGAGGAACGTCCGCCAAGAGATGAGGGTGGAATGAGGATCATTGCGGGGCAGTTGCGGGGCCGAAAAATCCATGCACCGGTCAGCGGAGTTCGGCCAACTTCGGATCGGGTGAGGGAATCGATTTTCTCACGGCTCGGTGATTGTGCGGGGAGTCGGGTCCTTGATTTGTTTGCTGGGTCCGGCGCGCTGGGTCTTGAGGCTATCTCCCGGGGGGCGGACGGCGCCGTCTTCGTAGAACGGTCTGGTCGTGTGGTGACGGCCTTGAGGGCCACGTTGAAGGCCTTTTCTGTCGAAGGTCAAACCGAGGTTCTTAAGCTCGACGCCCGTGGGGGCATTCGCAGGCTGTCAAAGCGCGAAGTCCAATTTGATCTCGTTTTCATCGACCCGCCCTATGCGGATTACGCAGAACTGCCGGGCCTCCTGTCTTCCGTCGTGGCCTCTGATCTCCTAGCGCCGGCCTCCGAGGTGGTCGTTGAATTTGCCAGTCGAGATGAGCCATCGCTCGAACTGGAATTGATTGAGGGATTGTCGGTAGACTCCCGTCGGCAGTATGGCGAAACCACGGTGGTGTGGTTGAGCCCCCGGACAGGGGGCCATGAATCTCTGGGGAGCGGCACAGAATGAACGTGCGAGCGCCGGGTCGGAAGATCGGAATCTTTCCGGCGAGCTTTGATCCTTTGACCAATGGTCATCTCGATCTTGTCCACCGCAGTCTTCATGTGTTCGACGAGGTCGTCGTCGCACTCGCCCGGAACGTCGCCAAGTCGAGCACTTTCAGCACCGAGGAGCGTGTTCAGATGCTCGACGACGTGTTGGGAGAAGTTGATCGAGTCAGCGTCCGAGTCTTTGATGGCCTGGTCGTCGAATACGCGCGGGAAATTGGAGCCTGCGCGATTATCCGCGGGCTACGGGCCATGTCGGACTTCGAGTATGAGTTCGAGATGGCGTTGATGAATCGACACCTTGAGCCTGGAGTCGAGATCATCTTTTTGGCTGCGAGCCAGGACTATCTCTACGTCAGTTCTTCTCGTTTGAAGGAATTGATTCGCTTTGGGGCCTCGGTGGCGGATTTTGTGCCCCCGGCGGTGGAGAAGCGCCTAAAACAGAAGCTGGCCGGAGATCTCTGAGTTGCGGTTCGGCCAGTGCTTTGAGGCGGCCAGGGTGCAGGCTTGAGTGGGATCGAGGGGCTGGGTCGAACCGCAATCTCTAAAAAAGAGATCCGCTTCGGCACAAGTGGTTGGCGGGGACGCCTCGGTGAAGAGGTGACCTTCGCTCGGGCTCGCCGACTCGCCCGCGCTGTGGGGATTCATTGGCAGCGGGCCGGGACAGCGAGACGCGTGTTGGTGGGTTTCGATACCCGCTTGGCGAGCGAATCCCTGGCGCATTGCTTGGTGGACGTCCTACACGAATCGGGTTTTCAGCCAATTTTGACCCATGCGCCTCTCCCGACTCCTGTGCTGACTCATGCAGTCCGACGGCGTCGCGTCGCTGGGGGCCTGATGCTGACGGCGAGTCACAATCCGCCGCTCGATCACGGCGTAAAGATTTTTGGACCCAACGGCGGGGCGTTGTCTGATGACGAGGCTCGTCAGCTGGAGGTGATTCTTGAACGCTGTGACGGTCGTGAATCGTCACAGGCTTGCCGGATTCGCCGGGTTGATTTGGTTGGGGCATACATTCGTCGTGTCGGGTCTCTTTTGGACAAGGCGTGCATTGAGCGGGCCCGAGTCCGCACGGTTTACGATGCGATGCATGGAACTGGGGCGAATCTACTGCCCCACCTATTCGATTCGATCGGCGTCCGCGCGCATTTGCTCAATATGAATGCCGATCCCAGTTTTGGAGGCAGGGCGCCCGATCCGGTTCGGGCTCATCTCGGTGACTTGATGCTCGGCGTTGAAAAGGAGCGAAGCCGCAAAGTATTTGGGTTGGCCACCGACGGTGATGGGGACCGTCTCACGGTGATTCTGCGGGGCGGTCGAATCTTGAGCGAGACGGAAATGGCTGCTCTCCTCGTTGACCACTTGGCCCAAACTGGGCGTTTGCGTGGGGGCGGGGTCGCCGTCACTCGGGCGAGTGGGTCCCTGATCGATCGCGTAGCCGCCGGCCATAACCTTGAGTTGATCCGGACACCGATTGGTTTCAAGTTCCTGGCGCCCCTCTTGGAGTCTAAGCGCGCAGTTGTGGCGGCCGATGAGAGCGGTGGGTTTGCCTGGTCGCGGATGGGGCTGGATAAAGATGGACTTCTGGCAGCGGCCCTGTTCTGCGAGATGGCGTCCATGTCACCAGGGGGGGTGCAGGGCCGACTGAAAAATTTGCAGGATCACTATGGACCCAGCGCTTGCGGTCGGCGTGCGGTCCTCCATACGGACACGGTCGAGTCCGCTTTTAGACGGCTACAAGGTGCCCCGCCTAATCGGTTCGATCGGGCGAAGGTGAGACAAGTTCAACGTGACGACGGTCTTCGACTCGAACTCGACGATGGGTTCGTCATGTGGAGGGGGTCCGGAACCGAGCCGGTTGTTCGGGTGTATGCCGAGGCGAGGACCACCCGGGATCTTGCGCACCGCCTCACGTTGGCTGAGCGAGCACTGGGAGTCCGTTCGAGAACGCGCTGAAGGCTTGAGCAGGGCTAGGACGGGCAGTTTGGCCCCCCAGCATGGCTCCTGTACCCTTTCGGGGCGGCCCTTATGAGCCGTTGCGCTCAGAGTTTGAGGGGAGTGGGGCCCAGCTGGGAATTCCAGAGGCCGCCCACACGCCCTGAGGGGTTCGGCGAATCCGTTCGGGGAATTCGCCTGCGCGGGACGACGGGAAACAGTCCCGACAAAAAAGCCCAGAGTCCAATCTGGGTCGCTCGAGCGTCGGCGCTCGGTCAGTTTCGCTGGGGATACAGGAGGAAAGCGATTGGTGGAGCCCTCACGGATTCTGCTGGCAGTCGGGGGCGGCATCGCGGCCTATAAGGTGCCCGAACTCGTGCGAGCCCTGATTGCCCAGGGACATTCGGTGCGTTGTGTACTGACCGAGGCGGCGGCTCAATTCGTTTCGCCTCTGGTGCTCCAGGCTTTGACTGGAGAAGCCGTTCGCAGGGCTCTGTTGGATGTCTCGGAAGAGGGTGAAATTGACCATATTCGCCTCGCGGATCAAAGCGATTTGGTTTTGGTCGCGCCGGCGACCGCCGACCTGATGGCCCGGATGGCCCATGGATTGGCCAACGATCTGGTTTCGGCGGTTTTATTGGCGACGCAGGCCCCGGTCCTTGTCGCTCCGGCGATGAACGTGAATATGTGGAACCACCCGGCAACCCAATTGAATCTTGAATTGCTTCGAGAGCGAGGGGTGCTCCGAGTCGGTCCCGATGCGGGCGAGCTGGCCTGTGGTTGGGAGGGGTTAGGACGTATGGCCGAGCCGGCGGCGATTGTGGCGGCGGCCAATCGTGCGCTCTCTTCGGGATCTATGTCGGATCAGCGCGTGTTGGTCACAGCCGGCGGTACGACAGAGCCGATCGATACGGTCCGCGGAATCACGAATCGTTCGTCCGGGAAAATGGGTTTCGCAGTGGCCGCGGAAGCCGCTCGCCGGGGGGCGGAGGTTGTGCTCATCGCAGGGGCCACCTCGTTGCCGACCCCCGAGGCTGTTCGCAGGATCGACGTCGGCACCGCTCTGGAAATGCGGGCCGCTGTGCTTGAGGAACTTGAGTGCGCCAGCGTCGTCGTTAAGGCGGCGGCCGTGGCCGATTTTCGGCCGAGAGAGGCAGCTGATCGAAAAATCAAGAAGGAAAGTCTGGAGAGCGATGCCATCAGTTTGGAACTCGTACGGAATCCGGACATCTTGCAAGAGGTCTGTCAACGAAAGGGCACGCGGATCGTGGTGGGCTTTGCCGCGGAAAGCCATGATGTCATCGAAGCGGCTCGGCGTAAAATTCGACGAAAGGGATGCGACCTGCTGGTCGCAAACGACGTTTCGAGGGCCGATTCTGGGTTCTCCGCCGATTCAAATGCCGTTCTTCTCATCACTCCGGACGGGGCGGTAGAGGATGTTTCCCTCCGTCATAAGACAGAGGTGGCATCACACATTTTGGATCGCGTAGAAAAGATCCGTGGGGAGAGAAACGCGTGAGGATCGTCGCAGCATTTCAGTTCGCCCGGTTTTCAGTCTTAGGGCTCATTGCAGCTCTGGCTGCCTGGGTGATCTTTATCCCTTCGGCGGGCGCCGAGGGGACGAGAATCAATCAGATCACCATCGATGGGTCGATCAACCCGGCTTCGGCCGACTTTATCCTTGCGGCCATCGAGCAGACCGAGCTCGACGGTGCTGCGGCCCTGTTGATTGAGCTGGATACGCCCGGAGGGTTGGTCGCATCGACCCAGGACATCATCCAGGGCATGTTGAATGCGCGAATTCCCACGATCGTCTATGTCACGCCGCGGGGCGCTTGGGCCGCATCCGCTGGAACGATGATCACGATCGCGGCCAATGTGGCCGCGATGACGCCGGGGAGTTCGATTGGCGCGGCGCACCCGGTCGCGATTGGCGGCGGGGGGGGCGGCGAGGGAGAGTCGGGCGCCAAGGATCCGTCGATGGAGAAAGCCGCGAATCTCATCGCCTCCTACGTCGAAAGCATTGCGAAACATAGAAATCGCAACGTCGAGTGGGCCGCAGAGGCCGTCCGAAATTCGGTGGCCGTGGATGCGGAAGAAGCGCTCGAATTAAACGTGATCGATCTGATTGCCGATAATCGCGCAGAGCTTCTTGCTGCAATAGACGGATTCGAGGTAGAAGTCGACGGCCAATTGGAAACCCTCGACATTACCGATGCGACGGTCGTGGCCATCGAGATGAGCTGGCTTCAGTCGATCTTTAACTTCCTGGCGGATCCGAATGTGGCCGTGATCTTGCTGTTGGCTGGCTTGCTCGGTCTCTATGTCGAGTTCAATAACCCGGGGTTGATTTTGCCTGGCGCCGCCGGCGCGGTTTGTCTTGTTTTGACCGGTTTTGCCCTTCAAATTTTACCCTTCGACTGGGTTGGCTTTGTCCTGATCCTCAGCGGATTAGGCCTGTTGATTGCGGAGATTTTTGTTTCGTCATTCGGACTGCTCTTTGCGTCAGGGATAGTTTGTTTTCTGCTCGGCGGCAGCCTGATGTTCGAGAAACCTGATGTCAGCGATCTGACGGTCGACTTTTGGTCGGTCCTTCTGCCGGCGGTGATCGGGTTGAGCATTTTTTCTGGTGCCGTGGTGTTTGCCGTGGGTAGAACCATATGGGGTCGTCAGACGGCTGGAGTTGATGAAATGATCGGAATGGTCGGTGAGACGACGACCGCTTTGGACCTCGGTGGCAAAGTATTTATTCGCGGCGAATTCTGGAACGCTGAGGCAGATCAGCCGATTGACATGGGCGCACGGGTCGAAGTGACCCGAGTGGATGGCCTAGTGATTCACGTGCGCAAGGCGGCTTCTCCGCGCTAAACCTTTAAGGGGCCCAAATCGGGACCAAGAGGGGCGGCCTGAAGAGGCGTCCCAAAGGAACGAAAGGTCGAAAATATGGGCATTGCCATCTTGGTCGGCATTCTGTTCGCGTTTGCCATTGCGGGCGTGCGAATCATTCCGGAGTACGAGCGGGGCGTCATTTTTCGCTTGGGTCGTTTTGTCGGCATCCGGACGGCAGGACTGCGCTGGATCATTCCCGGCGTAGACCGTATGGTGCGCATTGGCCTACGAGAGATTGTCATGGATGTGCCCTCGCAAGAAGTGATCACGCGGGACAATGTCTCAGTCAAAGTCAACGCGGTCTTGTACTTTCGGGTCTTGCATCCTGAGAAGTCCGTGATTCAAGTCGAGAACTATCTCTACGGGACTTCTCAGCTGGCGCAGACGACGCTTCGAAGCGTTTGCGGGCAGGCGGAACTCGATGAACTCCTAGCCGAGCGAGACCGAATCAACCAAAAACTACAGGAGATCATTGACCTTCAAACGGAGCCTTGGGGTGTAAAGGTGCGGGCCGTTGAGGTGAAGCAGATCGATCTACCGCAGGAAATGCAGCGAGTCATGGCGAAGCAAGCCGAGGCCGAGCGTGAGAAGCGAGCAAAGGTGACACTAGCCGAAGGTGAAAGTCTCGCAGCTCAGCGCCTAGCCGATGCCGCGAGGACATTGTCGACTGAGGAGGCGGGCTTGCAATTGCGCTACCTGCAAACATTGAATGAGATTGCAGGCACCAACAGCTCGACGACAGTGTTTCCTTTTCCCATTGATTTGATGCGGCCATTTCTCGGTCAAGCGAGCGGGGGACGTGGGGGGGAACTGCCCCCGGATTCCGGCGCCGATTCCGAGGCCAAGCCGAAGGAGGGCCGCTAATTGGCCCATCCGGACGACCCGGGCACCCCGACGGATCAGAAGGTCCGTCGCCGCGTGTTCCGTACCTTGGTAAACAGCTTGGTTTTGCTGATCGCCCTTGCCGTTTTGGGGGGGTGGATGTCAACCGGTTTTTACCGGCTGGATCTGGGCGAGGCCGCGATCATTCTTCGCTTTGGCGAGCACAGCCGAACGGTTCGCAGGGAAGGCTTGAATTGGCATTGGCCGGAGCCCTTGGAGTATGACCGGCGCGTCAATATGAGCGGAGTCCGGACAACGATCTTTGGAGGTCGATCCGGGGCCGCGAAGCAGCGGAGCGATTCTGGCGAGGCCGCGGAGGACGGTCTCTTTATTCAAACTGCGGATAAGAACATTGTCAGCGTTCGCTTTGATCTTCAGTACACGGTAGAAAACGCTTATGCGTTCATCTACTCCATGCAAGAACCGCAGGCAATTCTCAAAGAAACGACGCAGGCCTCTGTACGGCAGGTTATTGGGGGCATGACGGTGGATGAGGTTCTGACTAAGCAGAAAACCCTGGTCGAAGTCGATTCACGAACGGCGCTCGTCAAAACGCTCAATCAATATGCGTCAGATGCGGGAGGAGACCCGGCGTTCGCCATCGATAAGATTAATCTTCAAGACGTTCAGCCACCGCTGGCTGTTCGCGCTGCGTTTCAGGAAGTGTCTTCTGCCGGACAGGACGAGGAGCGTAGTATCTCGGCCGCCAAGGGCGATGCGCAGGAAATTCTCGAAAGAGCGCGGGCAGAAGCGGTCGAATTGCGGGAGAGCTCCGAGGCGTATAAAGAGACTGTGATATTAGAGGCTCAGGGAGAGACAGCCCGCTTTGAATCCATTCTTGCAGAATACGTGAACGCACCCCGCGTCACCCAAACGCGTCTCTATCTTGAGACGATGCAGGAGGTTCTGCCGGGCGTTCAGAAAGTCATCGTTGAACCTGACACGGTGGGCGTTATGCCGATGCTGAATTGGCCAGGAGTCCCATCGGCTAATGCGGCTGTCGAGGGCCCCTCGGCGCCGCTCAGCCCGCAAAGCATTCCGGCCCCCAAGGCCAATGCAGCAGGTTCATCGCCGGAGGTCGCCCGATGAAACTTCTTTTGGGCCTTCTCGTTTCTACGGCTTGTGCGGCGGGTGTTCTGTGGGCAGGGCATTTCGGATATGGTCCGGTCGTCATCGTCAATCAGTGGGAGTATAAGATTCCTCTGCTCCTCGGCACGCCGTGGCGCAAACCGATTAGCGAGCCGGGGATTACCTTTCGCTGGCCCTTGATCGAGACCATGGTGACGATCGATAAGAGACTGAAGTATCTGGATGCGCGCCCAGCTGAGGTTCCAATTGAAAGCGAAGTGATGATCGTGGATTACTTCGCGATCTGGCGCATTTCGGACCCGCTTCAGTTTCGGCGATCTTTTCCCGGGCTCGAACGAGATGCCTCGACGGTTATTCAGCGACGTCTGCAAAGTGAAGTAGGGGCCAAGATCAGTAAGATGGCTCTTGAGCAATTGCTCGGTCGGTCCCAAGTGCTGACGGCCTTAAGTGATGAAGTGAGACAATCGATGTCGGCCAAAGGGGTCGAGATCTTGGACGTGCGGATCAATCGCACCGAATTGCCAGAACGGGCGGAGCAGTCGGCGTACGAGCAAATGCGTGAACAACGGCACGCCAAGTCCCGTGAGCTGCGGGCTCGGGGCGAGCGTGAGGCTCGCGAAATCCGTGCGAAAGCGGGGCGTGAGGCGCAAACTCTTCTGGCTCAAGCTCGCTCCAAAGCAGAGATTGTTCGGGGAGAGGGGGACGGAAAAGCCGCTGCGATCTATGCACAGTCTTATCAGAAGGCGCCGGAATTCTACGCGTTCCTGCGCTCTCTTGAGGCTTACCGAAAGACGCTGGGCACACACAGCACCTTGGTGGCGCCGCCGGACCACACGTTTTTCCGCTATCTCGACCCGGATCGGTTGCTTTCTTCTCCGCCCGCCGAGAGGGTGGGGTCATCTGAGGACAATCCGCTGTCGCAGTGAATTTACGGGGAGCGTATCGTCGATCGCTGCTCTCTCCAGAGGCTAATCAGGGCCCCAGCAATGAAGAGGGTGGGCGCGGTCCAGACCGCCTGGGTGGGTGTCAGGATTTGACTTGCGGCGAGGCGATCCGAAAAACTCTGGGTGAAGAAGAAGAGGCCCATGAGCGCAACGCTGGCCACGGCAGGGGGGGCGAGGGATCGGCCGGCCCGAACCCTCAGCGCCACGGGCATGGCGAGCACGGTCATGACGATCACCAGCCATGGGTCCGCCAAGCGTTCATGGACGACCTGCTCCAGGCGCAGGATGCGGGCGTGAGTTCCCGAGTATTCACTTTGCCGATGATCCGCGATGTGCATCACCAAGTCGGGGAGGGGGAGAGACTCGCTGTCAACTTTCTCGAAGACGAGTCCCGGATCGTTTGTCAACGCGAGAGAGACTTCCGTCTCCTTCCGAATGATCGGGACACGACCCTCTTCGTTGGGAAAGTATTCCGAGATGGTGACATCTATGAGCCGCCACGAGCCATCTGGGCTGAGCTCGGCGATGGGTGCCTTGTAGGCGGTTTTGAGCCTTCCCTTGGGCGTTCGGACGAAAGCCCGAATGTTGTACAGACGTCCGGTTTCGGAATCTGCAGATCTGACTTCGAAAATTGTTCGTCCGTATTGATAGCGGCCTCCGCTTGGGTTTAATTGCTCGCTGATCGGTCTTCGCGTAGCCTGATGATGGTCGAATGCCAGAGGGACGAGGCTTTCTCGGAGGGCGGCGGTGCCAACCGCCAGACAGAGGGAAGAAAACATGATCGGAGCAAGAACTCTCCAGGGAGCAATCCCCGCAGCCTGAATGGCGTTCCACTCAAGCCAGCGGGCGGCGAGTCCGAGGCTAAAGAGCGTGGCCAGATACGCTGAGAGGGGTGCGAGGTCACTCAAGTAATAGGAGGGGACTCGCGTGAGCGCCCAGCCGATGAATTGCTGGGGGTCGTGAATGGACTCGAAGCCCAATGCCATTTCGATGATGGCGACAGCCAGCGAAGAGAAAAAAAGAATCGCTACGAAAAAGCTCAGGTAGCGTTTGACGAAATAGCGCGAGAGCGTACGCACGGGGGCAGCTTAGCATTGGAGTTGGTACACGGGACCGCCGAATTGAGGCGAAAGCTCAACCGCCCGATTCTGACGATTGGCAATTTTGATGGGCTTCACCTCGGCCATCGAACCATCTTGGATATGGTGATCGGGCGAGCCCGTGCCCTGGGCGGTGAGGCCGTTCTCTACACGTTCGATCCCCATCCGCGGAAGGTCCTCCAGCCGGACCGTGGCCCTGAACTCCTTGTCAATCTCGATCAGAAGGTGGAACTCCTCGAAGCCGTCGGGCTCGATGTTCTGATCGTGGAGCCCTTTGACCGGTCGTTTGCGAGAACTCCGCCTCAGGTTTTTATTCACGAATACATCCACTCACGGATCGCTCCACGAGAAGTTTATGTGGGTTACGACTTTCACTTCGGCCGAGATCGCGAAGGGTCGATGCGGCTCTTGACGGAGACAGGTCCTCGGTTGGGCTTTTCGGTCACGATTATCCCCGAGGTGACGATCCATGGGCGAGATGTGAATTCGACTCGGATCCGCGAACTGCTTCGGGAAGGGCAGGTCGAGGAGGCTCGGCAGCTACTGGGCCGACCTTTCTCGATTCGAGGCCCTGTGGTGCAAGGAAACCAGAGGGGGAGGGAACTGGGATTTCCGACCGCCAATGTCGCTTCCCAAAATGAGATCCGCCCCGCTGCGGGGGTTTACACTTGCCATTTGCGGATGCTCGATGCAGGGGACCCAGCTGAGGGCGTCGTTTTGCCCGCTGTAGCCAATTTGGGAAGCCGGCCTACTTTCGAGGACGGGACCGCGGCGAGCGTCGAGGCCCACGCGATTGATTTTGATGGAGATCTCTACGGGCGTCACGTGGAACTCTCCTTCGTTGATCGCATTCGGGGAGAGCACAAGTTTTCAGGGCCCGACGCGCTGCGGGAGCAGATCGCGATCGATGTGGTCGATGCCCGAGAGAGGTTGGCCACAGAAGGGAAGGCCCCTGCTTCTCTTCCAGTCGGGCAGGAAGACGGATGATGGACGATTCGACTGATCCTAAGGGTTCCCACTCATCGTCTCGGACCCTGTGGATTCGGCGGATTTTGGATTGGCGCTTGTGGCTCGGCTTGGCGATCACGGTTGTGTCCATCGGATGGGCGGTTCGAGGCATTCCGATCCGAAATGTTGTGGATGCGATGGAAGGGGCGAATTTCTGGGCCCTTCTCTTGTATTCGGCTCCTTTTTACACGGCCAGTGTCTATGTTCGTGCGCTTCGATGGAGGCATCTGACCAATCCCATCGCGCCGATCGCACGACCGCTTCTTTTTCGGGCCGAATCGATTGGTTTTATGGTGAATAACCTTTTGCCGCTCCGCGTTGGAGAAGTGGTGCGATCTTGGACCCTCTCTCAGGATTCGGGAACCTCCGCTTCGGCGATCTTTGGCACCGTTGTCCTGGAACGCGTGCTGGACGTAGTCTCCGTGCTGGCCCTGGCGGGTGGGGCTTTGGCCTATGTGGGCCGATCTTCAGATGTGGGTGGCGTCCTGGCCGAGGGCTCCTTTCTATTGCTACCGGTGGGGGCCGCTCCCCTAGTTCTCCTGATCCTGATGCGAGTCGCTCCGGAGGGGATGATTCGAGTCAGTCACGTGGCCATGGTTCTGCTTCCCGTACACACGCGAGAGAAAGTGGAATCTTTGCTCCGGAGTTTCATCGAGGGGCTCGGTGCATTGAGCGGGGGGCGCCACCTTTTCTGGATTGTTTTTCATTCCATGGTGATATGGCTTTTCCTCTCGGCGGCCCCGATCTGGATCGGGTTTTGGGCGTTCGGGGTCGAAATCGGCTCGCCTGTGGAGACCCTCGTGGCGTCCTGGATCGTTTTGGGGGCAGTCGGCGTGGCCGTGGCGCTCCCCTCTGCGCCGGGCTTTATTGGTCCTTATCAGCTTGCCTTCAAAGCCGTTTTGGTGCGATTTGGAGTTGAGCCCGCCACGGCCCTCGCGATGGGGGTCCTGGTTTGGTTTGCCTTTTGGTTGACCCTGACCCTGCAGGGATTTTTCTTTCTGCGGCGCTCGAACCGCAGCTTGGCGGATTTGGCCAACCATTCGGATTAGGGCCCGGGACCGTCGCCCTCAGCCCGCTCCCTATGCCCCTGGGGTAATTAGGGGGGGCAATCGCAGGCCCCGTTGGACGCCCCATCATCGGAAGTAAAGCTTTCCGGCGATCCCGCCGATAAGTCACCGAGATTGCGTTTCTTTTACAGCGCATATGCGGCGACGGATCGCGAAAGGCCTGATCAGTTTGGCCCCGTTCGTATCTGTTCGTCGAGGGGGCCGAGCGGTTGAACGAGCGGATCGGAGAATTGCTGGTCAAGGAGAACCTCCTTTCCGCGGATCAGTTGGACCAGGCCCGCGAGCAGGCCAGTACCAAGGGCCAGCGTTTGGGTGCGCAGATTACGCAACTCGGTTTTCTTGATGAGGAAGAGCTGACCGAGTTTGTCGCGAAGCAGTACGGGGTGCCCTCGATCCAGCTCGCTGATTTTGAAATCGATCCAGAAGTCGTGCAATTGATTCCGGAAGAGGTGGCCCGCAAGCACAACGTCGTGCCCGTCAACCGGGCGGGATCGACTCTGATCCTCGCCACCGCAGATCCTTCGAATATTTTCGCCCTCGACGACATCAAATTTCTGACCGGCTACAACATCCAGCCTGTCGTTGCTGCTGAAGAGGCGATCCGGAATTCCATTGAGACCTATTACGAGCAGGAAGACTTGCTCGAAGAAGTCATGGCGGGTTTTGACGATCATGGGATCGACTTTGTCACGGATGAGGATGACTTCGATGCCGCTGCAGCCAACCAAGAGGCCTCCGACGCACCTGTTGTCAAACTCGTCAATCTGATCTTGACGGATGCGATCAGCAAAAAAGCATCGGATATCCACATAGAACCCTACGAGAAGAGTTTTCGGGTTCGTTATCGCATCGACGGTGTTTTGTACGAGGTGATGAAACCTCCGCTCAAACTCAAAAACGCAATCATCTCGCGACTGAAAATCATGTCGGAACTCGATATCGCCGAACGACGCCTGCCCCAGGATGGACGCATCAAGCTGAAACTCGGAAAAGGGCGGGAGATGGATTTTCGGGTCTCGGTTCTTCCGACACTGTTTGGGGAAAAAATAGTCCTTCGGCTTCTCGATAAGAGCAATCTCCAGCTGGATATGACGAAATTGGGGTTTGCAGAGCCGCAGCTCGGAGACTTCAAAGAAAATATTCACCAGCCCTTTGGAATGGTTCTAGTGACCGGGCCCACTGGTTCAGGAAAGACGACCACGCTGTATTCCGCTTTGTCCGAGCTCAACGGAGTCGGTGAGAACCTCTCTACCGCTGAAGACCCCGTCGAGTTCAATCTTCAAGGCATCAATCAGGTGCAGATGCACGAAGACATCGGTCTAAATTTCGCGGCTGCCCTTCGCTCTTTCCTTCGACAAGATCCCGACATCATTATGGTCGGTGAGATTCGCGACTTCGAGACGGCGGAAATTGCTGTTAAAGCGGCTCTGACTGGTCACATGGTGCTGTCAACGCTTCATACCAATGACGCCCCCTCGACAGTCAATCGCTTGCTCAATATGGGCATTGAGCCGTTCTTGGTGGCCTCCGCGGTGAATTGCATCGTGGCCCAACGTCTAGCCAGGAAAATTTGCACAGAGTGCGTCGCCGATGATCCTGAGGTCAGTCGGGAGGACTTAATTTCCGCCGGCCTCGTCGAGGACGAGATTCAAGCCTTTCAGCCACAGAAGGGCTTGGGCTGTGCTCAGTGCTCCGAAACAGGCTTCAAGGGCCGGATGGCGGTCTACGAAGTCATGGTCATGACGGACGAGTTGAAGGAATTCGTGCTGAACGGCGCTTCGTCCGCCGAAATTAAACGAGAGGCCATTCGGGGCGGCATGGTGACGCTGCGTCGGAGTGCCTTGGACAAGCTGCTGGAAGGCGTTACGACACTTTCTGAAGTCTTCCGGGTCTCTGCTGCCGACTCTTTCTGAAATTAAGAATGGATTTTTGTCTCCGCGCGAAGGCCATTTGACTGACATCCAAGGGAATCGATTGCCATGGCGAATATGCATCAACTTTTGAAGGCGATGATTGAGAAGGGAGCCAGTGACCTTCATCTCACGACGGGAACTCCGCCTCAACTTCGAATCGATGGCAAGCTCTGTCCGCTAAAAATGCCTCCGCTTTCACCCCAAGAGACGAAGCAGCTCTGTTACTCGGTCTTGACCGATGCGCAGAAGCATCAATTCGAAGAGACGAATGAGCTGGACCTATCTTTTAGTGTCCAGAAGCTGTCTCGCTTTCGCGGCAACGTCTTCGTGCAGCGCGGCAATGTTGCCGGCGCCTTTCGCGCAATTCCATTCAAAATCATGTCTTTTGATGAGTTAGGTCTACCTCCGGTAATTGAGGAACTGTCCAACAAGCCTCGTGGCTTGGTCCTCGTCACCGGCCCGACTGGTTCCGGGAAGTCGACCACTTTGGCCACGATTATTGATCGCATCAATCAGCAGCGAGC
>JAQWNI010000131.1 GCA_029268645.1 Myxococcota bacterium | reverse complement strand
CTTGATATTGGTCGAGCATAAGCGCCCCAGCAGGTTCGAGTCACTCTTCTTGGCCGCCTTGATTTGGTCCTGACGGAAGAGTGCTTCGAGCGCATTTACAAGTAGAAGTCGGATCGACTTGAGCCCGGAGTGACGACCTTTTCAGGTTCGACCTGCCAAATCGTGGTGTTTTTGTGCTGCGAGGGGACACTTCGAGGACAGGGACTTCGTCGACCTACACGCCGATGCCCTGAAGCGGCACGAGCCTTCCTCGAAAGGCTGGATCACACGCACGCCGGAGCAGCGGTCTTTCGCTCCGGACGAGGAGGCCGTTCACGCCGTCTCGCCGAGCGCCGCAACAAAAAGTACGCGTTGTGGGGCTGGAAGGGTCCGCGGACGGTGTATTCTGATTTGATGCCCAGTTCTGAAGGTGCTCTCATGTCTCACAGGTATCTCGCCATCGTTCTCGTCTTGCCCTTCATCTTCGCGTCGGCTCTTGTTGGGTGCACCAGCAAATCTGGAGATGGTGCAAGCGGCGGTTCGGACGGTGAAAGCCGACAGCTGCGTATTCTGGTCACCAACGATGACGGCTTCGATGCGGAAGGCATCGATACAATCGTCGAAGCCCTACGTCTAAACGCGGACAACGAAGTCACTGTATGTGCACCCGACGGAAATCGAAGCGGTACGAGCGATAATACGGACTGCGGATCGCTTAGCACTGTCGATGAGACGACGGCCAGTGGCTATCCGGTGACCGCGATCGACGGGTGTCCCGCCGATGCAGTCAACTATGCCCTTGCGAATCTTTATACACCTGCCGAAGCACCGCACCTCGTCATCTCGGGGCTCAACTCGGGCCAGAACGTGAGCCAGGTGGTGGCGGGGCTCTCGGGCACGATCGGTGCCGCCAAAACCGCCGCTCGCAGCGGTGTGTCGGCGCTGGCCGCGTCGCAAGGGGATTTTGATACGGGTAGCCAGTATGACTACGCCGCCGGGGCCGAAGCTGTGCTGGCGTGGCTCGCGGATCATCGAGACGCGCTGCTCCGGAGCAGCGCCGCGCCGACCGACATTACAAGCATGAATATTCCGAGCTGCGATACAGGCTCGATTCGCGGAATACGCCTCGTCCCTCTGGATACGGCTCCAATTCCAATCGGCTTCAGTGACCCACCGAACTGCGAGTCGACGCTGGAAAATCCGGCCAATGACATCGAAGCACTGACCAACGGCTTTGTCTCGCAAACTTTGATCCCGCTCAACTAGGAGTCTGCCCTGGGGCGTGTCGATAGGCCTCACCGGCAGGGGATAGTGCCTGCGCGGCGTTAGATCTGCATTTTCGAGGGGCGCGTAGCAAAAACAAGGCTCCTTCTATCAGCACGTTTGGCCAAAAACGGATTTTCTCCTCCTATTCGAAACACGGGATTGGCCTGTTACGCCCGAGCGAGCGTAGCCCGCCCTAGGCATTTTCTAGGGATTGGGCATAACGCCCACACTTGGAAGTTATGACTCAATCCAGCTTGTATGCCCTACCCTGCTCCTGTGACGAGGCGCAGACACGCCACAAAGGCATCGGATGAACAATTAGTATAAACGTGAAGATCGCCGAACGAAATCTGTCTGGCCGGACCTACAAGACTTTGTGCCGCTTGAATCGACTTGGTCTCGGCGGATTTTAGCTCTGTGGTGGACAACGGGCGGGCAGTGACTTCGCCGGGACCCTCGTGCCGGCCAAAGGAGCCATAGCCGAGCAACAAGAGGCCGGCATTGGCTATCGTAGAGCGATGCACAGCAAAAACGTCGGTCCGGTGGTCACGCCTCTTCCTAAAACATTCGGTGCCGTGCTGACGGATATCCGTTTGGCCGAACTCGACGACGAAGCGTTCTCCAGTCTCTGCGACGCGTGGTTGACGTACGCTTTATTGATTTTCCCGGGTCAGTACCTGACCGACGCGCAACAGGTCTTGTTCGCTCAAAAATTCGGCCCCCTGGTCGAGGGTGTCGAGGCGGCCGAACTCAGCAACGTCAAGTCGGACGGAAGTCTCCGCGATGCGCCCGACGACGACATGATGAAAATTATTCGGGGCAACATGCACTGGCACCAAGACAATACCTATATGCCCGTGCAGGCAAAAGGTGCTGTTTTCAGTGCCAAGGTCGTTCCGCCATCGAATGGCGGCACGGCCTTTGCCGATATGCGCGCCGCTTGGGCCGCACTTGATGAATCAACACAATTCAGACTCACTTCGCTGGTCGCGCATCATTCCCTGGTCCACAGCCAACAGCGATTGGGCGAAGAGACCAAGTCCGAAGGCAGCGAGTACATCGGTTATGGGCTGGATGTGAAAGACGCTCCGCTGAGGCCGCTTGTGAAGCGTCACCCTGAAACCGGCACACCCAGTCTGGCGGTCGGTCGCCATGCGTACGGCATCCCCGGGTTGTCCGCTGACGACTCGGATCGGCTGATTTCCAAATTGATCAAATTTGCCGTCGAAGACGAGACTCGGGTCTACCAACACAGTTGGGCTGCGGGCGATGTCGTACTCTGGGACAACCGCTGCCTGATGCATCGGGCCTGCGCCTGGGACTACAGCGAGCCCAGGGTGATGCTGCATTCTCGTATTGCCGGTGACCCCCGTACGGAGAGCGCACAGCCGACAGCACACTAAGGCTGTTCTCTCTCCTTGTGGTGACCGGCGTGCCGCGGGAGCCCCAAAGCGAGCAGCCGGCGCTTAAGGCCCGGTTATGAGACATGCAAGCTGGCTGTTGGCACAAAGTCCAAGTGTGGGCGTGACCTCAGGTCCCTAGGGGAACCTTGTGGCGGGAAGCTTCGCTGGCCAGCGCGCAGATTCACATCCCTGTAGGGGGAGCCTCGATCTGCCGGTTAGTCAAGAGGGCCCCTGAGTCCAAAAAGGCGTTGATCCGAGCTACTGTGAGCATTCAAACAGATCGATTCGCTTTGCTCGGAGGCCCTGCCAAGGCATGACTCCACGTTGCACACAAAGGAAAGTCCCTCTTCTTACAATCAAAGTAACTTGTCACGAAATAAAAGGAACTTGAACATGCTCAAAGTTGGATCTCTTCTTAGCGTCCCTGTTTTCCTGCTGCTCTCATCCATTTCGATAACGCCTGCCTTGGCTGATCCAAGCGTTGATGTTTTTGACAATACCATCAGCCTCAAGGAAGTTCAGGAGGCACAGCGCGGCTGGTGCAAGGGCCTGCTAGCGATTAATGACGCCTATCAGAAGGGGGGCTTCAAGGCGGCGAAGGCGAAAGCTGAAGCAGTGATTGATGCTGCGTACGCCTATGAATTTGGTCCCGTCGCGTTTAAGCCCACTTACGCCATCGGTGAGAACACTTTCCGTGAGGATCGCGCCGGGGCCCTTGCTTATTTCGTCGGGCCTGACCCCACCGTCAAGCAATTTGGCAAGGACCAAGGGTTTGCGACTTATCGCAACTGGAAAAAGTGCGAAATTGTTGACGATGTTGTTCAGCTGTTCGGCGATACCGCCAACACCATGGGTTTTGTGAAGCTGACTGATAGTAAGGGTGGGGTCGCTCGGCCCGAAAAAACCTGGACCTTCTGGAAGCCGAAGGCAGGAAGCATTCGAATCGTCCTGCATCACTCTTCAGCGCCGTTTGATTCTTAATGAACGGAGCGGTTCAATCGCAGTCGAATCATTGCTGATGCGTGATCATAGAATTTCGGGCCAGAGCTTTTCTGTTCTAGTTTGAATCTGGTCTCGTGACTTAGGAAACGAGGGTCCCGTTAGGCCATTGCGCCGGCCGGGCCTTCACGCTTCTAAAACTCGGACAGGATTTGGGCGAGCGCGGTATCCCCTGCGAGCTTCGCCAGGTCGTAGAGAGCAGCCGCGAGGATGGCAGTCTGAATCGTGATGCAGTGCGTACATACCGCAATCGCAGAGGCGAAGAGACGACGGTTTTTAGGGGTCCTCTGATCCGTGATGTTCACTGAACCCCATCTCATCAAAGCCAAGTCGATTGGCTCATTTTCACTTGATCGAGCATGGCGGCGTAGAGTTCGATACTGGGAGTGCCAACTCGAGGGGCCCGCATATCGTAAATGAGATGGAGTCGCATAAAGCTCGACCAAACGCTTTCCAGGCCAAGGTGAAAAGATGTCGAGAGGGGGGCCTTCTTCTTACTCGGCGTTATGCCCCAACCTTCGGTCGGCGGCGGGATCCGCCGGTCTAAACCAAATCGGAGAGGTCCAGGCGCGCTCCTGAATTACCGGCGTATAGAAAGGTTCCTCTGATGGGTCGATACAGCACTTTCCATAGACGTCTCCCTCGGCACCCCGAGTGTGGGCCAGGGCGGTGGCTGTGGCCGCACTCTCCGAGCAGTCATCGGCAAACGGGTTGACGCCGGCACTTTGGCATTGCAGTGTGCTCCAGCGACACGTCGGGTTCTCAAGAACGCGCAAGTAGTAGAAAGCACTTTGCTTTTGGTCGAACTCTGGATCCTGCCAGACGGCACAAAGCTGCGCGGCCCCGCTGCCTGTCGGGTTGCATGTGTTTGGATCCACTGAAGCACCATTGTCTACACTTCCAGCGACATCGAAGATCCGCTCATGGGTCTCGCCCGAGGCATCGATCCAGCCCTTGATGATCTGAATACGCTGGAGGTCCGTTCCGGGGTGTCCTGGGATCCCCGGATCCTTGAGTGCGTTTACCCAGAAGCGGGGCGCCCGGCCCGTGCCGTCGCCACGGAGATACCCACCCATCGGCACCCCGAGACGATCGGCTTGCTCGATCATTCTCGCCGAACTACAGAGGTTCTCGGGCAGGTCCGGTCCCGCGAAAAAACGCACGATAGGTCTCGTTCCGCTTGTCGCGTAGGTCTCTCTTCGTCGCATCCCTTCAAAGATCGAATCCCGCGAGTTTTCCTCGGCCCAAACCACGGCGTGTCCACCCGGATTGGAAAAGAAATGATCTTGTACATTTCGGTACCCCGAATCGCGTCGCCCGAGATGTCCTGTGTAGTTGTCTTCTTCGGCTGCACCGGGGGTCGCGCTGTGCGTGTCGGTGCTACCGATAAAGCCCATCACGAAAGGGTTCGTTCCCTGCTCGCGTTCCAGCGCCAGCCCGTCCTTCAATACATTCCGAACCATGTTGCGCCGGGCGAAGGCCTCGACGGGCACCGGTGCGGCCTTGGGCGCGAGCACTTCGCCGTGGACAGACCCCAGCATGGTCAGGTTGTCGGCCACGACCTGCTCAAAGTCGCAGAGCTCATCTTCCGTGCCTACGCCGCGCCCCTCGATCCGGTCGAAGCGGCATTCGGACGCAGCCTTGTGCTGTACGAGTTCGACCAGTGGTTCCAGAGCGAGGCGGTCTTGCGCTTCGGCCAAGCTTGCCGGATTCCGAAACATCAGCCCGCCAGAAAGATTGGGGTTGTGGGGGATGGCCAGGACATCGCAGGAAGTGTCTTGATCAAGGCACTCTTCACGCAGCAGCTGCCAAAGCCGCGGAACGTTTCCAGAACCCGTCTCATAAGTCGAAATCGCTTGAGGGGTGACGTCGGCGTTTCTAAAAATCACGTTCCGATGCATGTTGAAGCTATCGGGCGCGTCGGTGTACTCATAGCCGACAAATGTCGTGAAGCTGCATTCCGGGCTTCGGTCGTAGTGTTCCTCGGCAGCGTTTTGAATTCGCTGCCACGTTTCAACAGAAGCAGCGTCGCAATCGGATAAAGTGCATGCGAAAGACTTCCCGCTTTCGTCTGCGGAGCTGACCCCGAGGGAGACCCACCACGAAGCCGCGAGAAGCTGTGTCCAGTAGTGGGACGCTCGGGTCATGATGCAGTGCGGCCACCAGTACCCCAGCTTCCAAGGGTCAAGCGTGCAGACATTGATTTGACCCAGGAATTCAGCGTGGTCGGTGACGGCCGCAAAGTCGAGTGGACGCTGGATTTGCGCCTCCACCGTGGGGTTGCCGTCTTCGTCGGGCAGGAGAAGCGTCTCGCCTTTGGCGTAGCGATAAGCATCCCACGGATCGTTGCGCTGGCTGGAAATGTAGGAATCAAATGAGTAGCTGCTGTGGACGTGGAGGTCACCGAAGAGAGGCTGTCTCAGAGGCTGGCTGACCGTGCAGGCTTCCCGTTCCTCGGTGCGTTCGAAGGCAAGTGCGTGGCCGCCGATGCTCCCGAACAAAAGGAGCAGGAGGCCAATTCGAGTTCCAACCGAGGGGCTTCGATTTTGCACACAGACCTCTCAAGTAAAGTCTTCTTGTTGTGTTCGGTGACCTGGCTCGATTCGATCATTTTTTCTGAGCGCATATTACTTGACAAAATCAAATAAATGCAAGAGCCTCGGTAAATGGTGATGGTGCGCAGTCTCCAGCGGATCGAGGCCGCCATGGAGCGGCTCGCCCGGATTGGGCAGAGCCGTCGTTCGAGTGCCCGACGCGCCGAACGCGCGGGGACTTCGCTGCTCGGCAGCGCACAGCAAGTGCTGAGGGCTTCGATTGACCACGTTCCGGCGCGTATCTCCGATCTCGCCCGGGCCACCTCCATGAGTGATGCGGCGGTGAGCCGTCAAGTGACGCTCCTTGAAGGGGAAGGGCTGGTCGAGCGGGAGGCTTGTGCAGAAGATGGTCGCGTCGCGCGGGTGCGCCCCACCCCGTCCGGTCGTGCCGTCGGACGCCGGTTGCGCGTTGCCGCCGATGAGATCTTTCAAGAGCATCTTGTGGGCTGGCGAGCAGCCGACCTCGCAAAACTAGCCGAGCTTATGGAGCGTCTGGGTGAAGACTTGACGGGTGAGTCTGCAGACGAGTAGTACGGCGCCCAGAAGACTCAAAGGAAAGGAATAGCCTGACGTGTTTCGCGTTTACGCCACCATGGACCAGCGTATGCCGCTCTCGAAAGTCGCCGATCACGCGCGTCGCGCGGAGGCTCTGGGCTACGACGGACTCAATGTGCCTGATTCGGTGCACGATGGTCTTAGCGTTGCTGCGCTTGCGCTCAATGCGACAAAGCGGTTGAGGGTGGCTACGAGTGTCCTAGTGGCCTTCCCGCGCAGTCCGATGACGGTTGCGGTGGCCGCTTATGATCTACAGGAACTTTCCGGTGGCCGCTTTGAACTGGGTCTTGGCAGCCAGGTGCGAGGAAATATTGTTGGCCGCTACAGCACGCAGTGGAGTGCGCCGGTTCCAAGGATGCGAGAATACGTGCTGTCCCTGCGCGCGATTTTTGACTGCTGGCAGAACGGTGCCCCGCTCGCGTTCGAGGGCGAGCTTTACCAATTCACGCGCATGCAACCCTTCTTCAAGCCGGATCCGCTGCCGATCCGCGCGGATGGCGGCGATCCATCGCCGCTGATCTATATGGGGGGGATCGGGCCCTTGATGACTTCCCTTGCTGGAGAAGTGTCAGACGGGCTCATGACGCACCCCACAAACGCAGCACCGCGCTATCTGCGCGAGGTGATCCTTCGGCGGATTGAGCAGGGTGCCGAACGTTCGGGGCGCGAATCGTCTGCGGTCGATCTGATGGTGGGGTCCCTGGTCATCACAGGACCCGATGAGGCGACACTGGCTACCGAGCGGGAAGTCGTTCGGCAGCTTCTGACCTTTCTCTATTCGACGCCGTCCTACTGGCCCAGTCTCGAACTCTTCGGCTGGAGGGATCGTGGGGAGCAGCTACATGCACTGACCCGCGAAGGTCGATGGGGCGATCTAGCCAATGTGATTGACGATGAGATGCTCGGCACCTTCGCGCCGATTGGACGCTATGGAGAAATCGCAGATGTGCTCCGTGAGTGGTACGGCGGGCTGACGTCATGGATCACGTTTCCGATGCCAACTGATCCCACCCATGACGATCAGGCTGCGACCGTCATCAAGCAACTGCAAGGTGGTTAAAGAGGATGTACTTCGACTTTCACATCTACTATCAAGCGCTGGCCTACACGTGGGCTCAAAAGAATTGGCCGGGGCGGAGGCGGATGCTGGGGCGCTTACTGTTGATTGAGCCTTGCCTCGGCTTTCTACACAACCTGTTTATGGGACTCGACTACTTCTTCTTTCCCGCTCTGTGGCGGCAGAAGGTCGTTGCTCCGGTCTTCATCGTGGGACATGCGCGGAGCGGGACCACACTCATGCACCGGCTAATGGCCGCAGATGAAGAACGTTTCAGCTACTTCCTCTATTGGGAGATGTTCTTCCCCTCGCTGACACTCAAAAAGCTCGTTCGGGCAGCGGGTTGGCTGGACGAGAGGCTGTTTCAAAACGCACTTTATCAGAGACTCAAGGCTTGGGATGAGCGAACCTTTGCGCCCTTTCGGCATATGCACGATATGAGCCTCTGGAATCCGGAGGAAGACCAGTTCGTCATGAACGGAGCCTTCGTGACCCAGCAATGGGCTCTTAATCTTCCCCTCATGCATCAGATCGATCTCTTTCATCTCAGCGACCTTGCCCCGGCCCGCAGGCGGCGTTGGCTTCGATTTTATCGGGAATGCACCAAGCGCCAGCTTCTCTACCGCGGAGGCGGCAAGACCCATTTGAGCAAAAACCCGATCATGAGTGGCTGGGTTGAAGGCCTCTTGGAGGCCTTTCCCGATGCGCGAATCGTTGTCATGTTGCGGAACCCGGTGCAGTGCATTCCGAGCACGCTCAAGCTTGTTGAAGTCAGCTGGACCACGAAGGGCTGGACACGCGAAGACTATCTTCCGGCATTGCGCGCTCTGACGGAGATTTCGTTCGACTCCTTCGACCTGCCTCGAGAGGCCCTGGCCGCCCATCCGGCCACGCCCCACAGCTTTGTCGACTACCGGGATCTCACCCGAGCGCCGCGGGATACGGTCGAGCGAGTTTACGAGGCCCTTGGGATTGAACTCTCGTCGGAATTCGCGGACCTATTGAGGGCGCAAGAAGAGAAGGAAAAGAGTCACGCGAGTCACTTTGAATACAGTATCGATGACTACGAAGTGGGCGCGCCCGAGATTGAATCCCGATTGGCTACGCACTACGAGCGCTACGGCTGGCCTCGTGTGGGCCAGCGTCCAGTACCTTCGACGACAGAGGAGACCCCGACATGAAGGATACCCATGAGGTGAAACAGAACCTGCGTGAGGCATTTGATGAGATGATCGCGACACTGCAGTCGGCTCGGAACGCCATCGACATGCCGGATCTCTTCCCGGTTCCTGCCGACGAGCGAAATCTCGCCGAGGGATACCGTTACCTAATGGGCTTTCTGCTCGGCGGCATCGAGCGTGCCCTGAACGATCCGCTCTATCCGCGCTTCATGCGCGCTATTCAGCCGATGAACCGCGCGACCATCGATAATTCTGATGCCGTCTATCTCTACACCGAAATCGACGGCCATTACGCCTACCGAATCAAGGGCCGAGCGCTCGATTCTCGGCACTGGCGGGGTGAAGCACCGATGCCCGGTCCGCGGGCTCCGCAGTATGTGATCTTCGAACTTGCTAGCGGCTATGCGGGCGATTCGGGATCCCTGGCTGAACTGATTCCGGGAACACGCATCAATACCGCGACCCTGGATTGTCACGGCCTCCAAGTTGATGCTGACGGGCACTTCGAGATTCTCGTCGCCCCTGAGAAACCAGAGGGCTATGCCGGAAATTTTCTCCTCAGTCGACGCGAAAGTCAGGGGAAAGAGTACGTCGGACGTTTCCTGACCTGCCGAGAACTCTTCCACGACTGGGCGAACGAAGACCTGCTCGACCTTGAGATTCTTCGGATCGATTGCGAAAAGACGCCGCGACCACCCATCGACGAAACGGTTGCAGTCAAGATGATGCAGACGGTTGGCGAATCGACGAACAACCAGATGCGCTTCTGGAATGCCTTCTATACGCAACTTCTCGAAACGTACGGCAAAACGCCGATGGGACTCTCAGAGGAGAACGCGCCGCAGTTCATGCCGGTCAACGATATGAATCCTCCCAATGCTTTGGGGCTCGCCACCGGCGGCGGCCAGAGCACGAATATCTATTCAGGCGGCGTCTATCACCTCGCGTCGGACGAGGCATTGATCATCGAATCCGAGGTGGCTGTTCGCCCGAGCTTTCTCGGATTTCATCTCTCGAACCTCTGGGGCGAATCCCTCGACTTTGAGAGCTACCAATCAAATCTCAATCCCGCGTTGATGGACTTCAGCGAGGACGGCGTGTATCGCTGGGTCGTCGCCCACGCGGATCCCGGCGTCTGCAATTGGGTCGATACGACAGGGCTTGGCCACGGATTCCTCACCGTTCGATATACCTATGAGCAGCAGCCGCCGAAGGAAGACTGGCCGACACTGACTGTCAAGAAGGTTTCGCTGTCCGACGTCCGCAAACATTTGCCGCCTGAGACGCGCGCTTCGACACAGGAGGATCGCCACGCCGCCATAGCGATGCGCCATCGTCACGTGCAACGGCGCTACCGACAGTACTGAACGACTCGCCGGCCCTGACCCCCTTCTCCCTAGTGCAATTCGACGAGGCAAATTGTGCGTGCGATTTCACCGATGAGCCCGTCGCTGAAGGTGCTCGCGACGACCAGCGCGCGTTGTTTCTCGCTCCGCCGGGGTCACAGGGCGAATACCCGGGACTCGCTCCTCGACTTCCCCGATCGCAATAAGTTCGGCGCTGGGATACTGGTCGGGCTCGAGTGCATCCTGGACGCCGTCCCAGCGGATCATGATCGTCCCTCGTCGCAACGTTCCTGCATCCAGCCAGTTAGCATGCTCGGGGTCTTCGTTCGCGACCACATACCAGTAGGCCCCGTCGTCTGAAGCGACGGATTGCTCGGTCGTGAGACTCGAGACTTGGTTTCCATGCTCCAGGGACGCCATCCACATGTCGGCCAGCTGGATCCCTTGATAGTGGGCCGATGTGGGGGGAATCCGGATCAGCAGCGCTTCACCGTCGCCGAGTTCGAAATAGCCGCCACTCATCCAGCGACCACGGGCACCGCCAAACGCGTAGGTATCCAGAGGTGGACGGACTGTATTCTTCGGTCCGCCGCCCACGTACCGACGCTGGACGAAAGCGGGCCAGTTGCGCGCCGTCGTACCGAACATGACGCTCGCTGCGCGGATCTTTGCCGCCAGCTCTTCCTCTGTCTCAGGCGGTCGCCGCTGGCCCTCGAAACCCACGCGGTCGATATGGATATCGCCGGTCGGGGTGTCACTCCAGTCGGCATAAATGTGCCGTGCGAACAGTGTGGTGCCTTCGGGCGGATTGCGGAGCCAGTTGCCTTCGTGCTTTTCTGGGGTCACCCAGATCTCAAAGGTGCCGTCTTCGTTCAGCTCGATTTCCTCGAAGGTCAGGTAGCCTGCGCTTTTCCCGGTACCATCCCAGGGGCGGCCCGCGTAGATCTGCAGTTCAACGCGTGTGGCGGACCCAAGATCGCCCCAGACCCGATAAGCCTCCCCGCCCCGAATCGGGGTGAAGGCGTAGCGCTGGTCGGGATTGTCGCCCCCTTCTCGAAGCCACCAGTCGAGAATCCGAAAATAGGGGTAATCGGGATCTTGTCGAACTTCCGCTTCGAGACCCTTGGCGAGGGCGCGTAGCACGTGGCGATACCCCCCTATTCGTTCTTGCTCATCTCCGAAGGACGGTGATTGGCGAATATCTTCCTCAACGGCTTGTAGGCCCAAAACTAATTCACCCATCGCGCTCTGGAGAGGATCGGCGGGTTCGATGGCGAGAATGGTCGTTTCATCGATGGACGGGGCAGCGTGCGGTGACGGTGAGCAACCTAGAGCGAGCGCGAAGAGCGTGATGATCGGTCTTCGTGAGGCATGCGCCACACCAGGCCATGCGTCATTCCATCGTTTCTTCCCAAGTCGGCTTCCCACCTCGAGCAGCCCTATAAAATTCATCACAATCCTCCCGCTCGAGGCCAACCCGGTGCGGTCAGGCTTACCTCAAAGCCGAAAACTTCGCCGAATTCGAGTAGCGGAAACACGACAAGGTCAAGCATAGTCGGCTGATTCAGCCGCACCACGTAGGAAAAACGCCAATTTTTCCAACGCGGTCTGAAACATTCGAACTTGCATGTCCTCATAGCTCTCGGTGAGATCCATCGTTTAGCCATGTCCCGGACAAAAGACGCCCGCCGAGGTGTAACGAGCCAAAGAAGGCGGGTGAATTGTGGCCCCGGGTTACTGCGTCGAAACGCGATGAACGTCGGCGAGATCCCGAAGCCATGGGAGCGCGGATCGGCACCACACCTGGGCCACCGGTCGTAGCTGTTGACGCTGCGCCAATACCCCCACCCGAACACTGTATCTCGGCGTTTTCGTATCCGCGGTAGTGCCATAGACGTGCGTTCCGCAGCGACCACAGAACACCAACTCTCTTCGTTTGCCGCTTTCGGCCGTTTTTTCGTACGTTGAAGGATTACCCTTGATCAGCCGAAAATCTTCGCCGGGCACGAGCACGGACGTTCGAAAGGCCGAGCCCGAAAATGTCTGGCAGTCCGTACAGTGGCATATCCCGACCCGATTGGGATCAATGCGGGCCTCAAACTGCACCGCACCACAATGACAACTCCCCGTCACTTCCATGGATTCCTCCTCTCGACCGAGTTCGAATGGACGGCACACGGTTACTCACTTACCGGATGGCCAACGGGCCACTTTACCAGCCTATCAGGCACCGGTGGTGACGGGAACGCGGACTTGCCCGATACTCGAGATTCTGCTCAAAAAACCGGAGCCGCAGTCAATAGCTTCACCACCCCCATCTCTCACGGAGAAACACAATGCCCCGCTATGAACTTCTCATCCACGGTAAGATGGTGCCCGGCGCCGCAAGCCTCGACGTCATCAATCCCGCAACCGAAGAACTGGCGGGAACCTGCTCGCGAGCCTCGGAATCCCAATTGGACGAAGCCGTCGATGCCGCAGACGGCGCCTTGACGGATTGGGCAAAGACTCCCATCGAGGAGCGCCGCAAACTCCTTCTAAAGGTGGCCGAAATCGTGACCGCGAATGCGCCTGAGCTCGGAGCGATCCTGACCCGGGAGCAGGGAAAACCGCTCTCCGAAGCGATCGCAGAGGCCTACGGTTTCGCCGCATTCACCAGCCATTTTGCAGGCATGGACCTTCCCGTAGAAGTCCTCGAAGACAGCGACGCGCGGCGTGTCGAGATCCACCGCTCCCCGCTCGGGGTCGTCGCCGCGATCATTCCGTGGAACTTCCCCCTGATATTGCTCGGTTTCAAGCTGGCTCCGGCATTGCTCGCCGGAAATACGCTCGTCGTAAAACCGGCGCCAACAACGCCGCTTTCAACGCTGCGGCTCGCCGAGCTAGTAAAAGACGTGTTTCCGCCAGGCGTATTGAACGTCGTCGCCGACGCGAATGACCTGGGTTCCAAGATCTCCGCTCACCCGAAGATTCGAAAGGTTTCCTTCACCGGGAGCACCGCCACCGGTGCCAAGGTGATGGCCAGCGCCGCCTCCACGCTCAAACGCATCACGCTTGAAATGGGCGGTAACGATGCAGGACTGATTCTGGGAGATGTCGACCCCAAGGAGATCGCCCCGAAGATATTCGCCGCCGCATTTCCAAACAACGGCCAGGTTTGCATCGCGATGAAACGGGTTTACGCCCATGAGGACATCTACGACTCGCTGTGCGACGAACTGGCAAAGATCGCCCGGTCCAAGAAGGTAGGAGATGGGACCGAGGACGGTGTTGAGCTGGGTCCTCTTCAAAACAAGGTCCAGTACGAGAAGGTAAAAGCCATTATTGCCGATGCGGCAGAAAAAGGGACGATCATCGCGGGCGGCGGCGTCCCCGACCGACCGGGCTACTTCATTGAGCCGACCATCGTCCGCGACATAAAGGAAGGAGCCCGCCTAGTAGACGAGGAGCAGTTCGGCCCAGCGCTACCCGTGATCAAGTTTTCGGATCCGGAAGAGGCCCTCGCTCGGGTCAACCGCTCAACGGAGGGCCTTGGAGGGAGTGTGTGGTCGACGGATTCCGACGCCGCTCGAGGTCTCGCGCTCCGCCTTGAGGCCGGGACGGTTTGGATCAACAAGCACGCCGACCTCGACCCCGGGATCCCCTTCAGCGGCGCAAAACAATCGGGCATCGGAACGGAACTGGGCCGTGAAGGACTCGAAGAATTCACCCAGCGCAAGGTGATCAATATCGCGGGGTAGCAAAGCGCTCGGAGACAGCTTTACAAAACAGTCTGAAGTACTCGAACGCGTTGTTCTCGACCGTGCTGATCAGCACCGGAACCAAGCTAGGCGGCGGGCGTTGACAGCGAAGCGGGGCTGCACGGTTTATGAGGACCCGGATACGAAAGGCTGATTCCATGCAGCTTTTCGCGCCACCTGCCCCCCTTCGGGCTCTTCTAGGGATTTAGCCTAACGCCCCTACTTGGACATTGTGTCGGAATCCAGCTTGTATATCCTTTCGCAATGCTTATTGAACTCGCAACAGCCATGCGAAAGTACGAATTCCCTTTGGGCGCCGTGATTCACTGCGGCGCCCACCATGGTCAAGAAGTACGAGAGTATCGAAAGCTCGGTGCGTCCCGAATGGTTCTTGTTGAGCCTCAGCCGAAGTGCCTAAAGAAATTGCAATCCCGCTTTGGGAAAGACCCCAATATCGAAATCATTGCGTGCGCGGCTGGCTCACACGAAGCCAATGGTACAACCGCAACCATGTACGTCGAACGCCGCAATAAGGGACAATCAAGTTCGCTGCTTAAACCCCTCAAGCACCTCACGCAATATCCGAAGATCAAATTCAATCAGCAAATGGAAGTCGAGATCCGATCACTCGATTAGATCATGCACTCAGTTCCTGATCGCTCGCAGTTTAATTTCTTAAGCCTTGATGTCCAGGGTTTCGAGCTTGAGGTCCTGAAGGGAGCAACCGAAACCATCCCTCACTTGGATGCAATCGTGATGAAATCAATCGAGAAGAAATGTATCAAGGCTGTCCGATGGTCGAAGACATCGATGGTTTCCTCGACGATTTCGGCCTCTACCGTGCTGAGACGAACTGGGTGGGTGGCTCCTGGGGCGACGGGCTCTACGTCCGGAAAGCCGCAGCGAACGAGTAACTCTGATTCCGTTTCATCGACTGGAAGAAGCCGTCGTGCTTCGCCGAGACCTCCAGACTCGCGGAGCGGACCGGAAGCATCGAGTCCTTTACCCTGCAGGGCAACGAAGTGCTCTACCGCAAAACATCGAGCAAGACAGTTTCCACACCGCCCGCGACTGACCAATCCCTTAACCTAGAGTGAACAAAAAGCGGTACGGAGCACTCATATGGACCTAACATAAGGGCCCTGCGCGGACGTTGTGCCGCAAGAAATCTTGTATCTCCTGGCCCCGAAAAGTGAGAAAGGGAAGACGATGACCACAGTGCATTTTCAGATCGATCGATCCAACCTCCGTCGAAGTCGTTTTGTGACCGAGGAAATGGGCCCGGTCAGAAACGGCACGGTGCGCCTGTCTATTGAACGGTTCGCGCTAACTGCCAACAACATCACCTACGGAGTCGCGGGCGATATGATTGGGTACTGGAATTTTTTCCCGGCCGAGGACGGTTGGGGCCGTATTCCTGTTTGGGGCGTAGGCCGGGTGGCTGAGTCGAAGGCGGACGGAGTGAATCCAGGAGAGCGCTACTTCGGCTATTTTCCCATGTCTCAGAACCTTGACGTGCAGGCCGGAAACTTGACCGATAGCGGCTTTGTCGATATCGCCGAGCACAGGGCCGCGCTTCCACCCATTTATAATCGCTACGAGAGGTTGCCCGAGGACGGGCACGTCGACGATGAGGCGTGGATGATGCTGCTGCGAGTTCTTTTTCTCACGGGCTGGCTGATTGACGACTTCCTAGGCGACAACGCATTCTTCGACAGCCAGGCGGTGGTGATTCTTAGCGCATCCAGCAAGACGGGTTTTAGTCTGGCTCACTGCCTCTCGGCTCGGGAGAAAAGCCGACCGCGAGTCATAGGGCTCACTTCCTCTGGCAACCGGGAATTCACATCGGGCCTGGGCTGTTATGACGAGGTTCTGACCTACGACGAAATCGGAAAGCTCGACGCATCGCTTCCCACCACTGTGGTCGATATGGCGGGTGACGGCGCCGTGGGTACAGAACTGCACCGGCATCTGGCCGACGCCTTGAAATATCAATGCCAAGTGGGCCTTACGCACTGGGAGGGTGAGGCTGGAGAGGAGGATCTACCCGGGGCCGCTCCCGAATTCTTCTTCGCACCCACCCAAGTGGAAAAACGACTGGCGGAGTGGGGTCCGGCGACCTTGGCCTCACGCCAGGAAGAGGCCTGGCAGAGCTTTCTCGTGCCTTGCCGCACATGGCTTCAGCTCTCTGAAGCGAGCGGCGAAGGGGCCCTCGAGAAAGCCTATTTGGAGATGCTTGAGGGGCATACGGACCCGAGTACCGGCGTGATCCTTTCCCTATCGAGTACCGGGTAGGCAAAAGTCACTCTGAATCGGTCAGCAAATTCCGGCTCACGGGGCAACGACAAGCGACCAGTCTAGTTCCAGCAAACCCGAAGCCAGAGCGCTCCTGACTTTCTCGAGGGATTCGGATTCGCCCATTACTCCGACATCAACCGCGTGGTTCGCCAGGGGTCCCAAATTCGAAAGCGCACCATGCATCTGAGTGACATCTGGGCTCAAACCTCTTCCCTCCAGGGCTCTCACGCGCATGAGAGCCTCAGATTCTGGGACCTGCAGGACCCCATATTGGACCAAGACAAGGGTTTCAAGATGGGGACGAAAGACACCCAGGAGCTAGGGCCCAATGACGCCATCGAGATAGACCCGATAACCACCCTCAGCGAAAGTCCGGACTGAACTCGCCAGGCTGTGCATCACCACCGTATTTTGGTGACCCGACTTGGGTTGGGTTGGATTCATACGGTGAGAGATGAACTCGCAGTATTTATCCGATACAAGGTGCAAACCTTGAGGGCTCTCGGCCACGAGAGTACGCGCGATTGTCGTTTTTTCGCTTCCCGGACTTCCTGTCAGAATGACAACCGATGTCATTGAGTCCCCCTCCCTGTGGATTTAGCTTCAGAGGAGTGCAACCAGCCTGTCCGAAGCTTTGCGCATGTCACAAAAAAAGGAGAGGCAAGTGGGTCGTTGTACCGGACTTTTATACACCCGGGTCGTTGGACTTCCTCACGGCTGGCACCTGAAAGTGTATTGTTCGTGGTTCCGAAACCGAGCTGCTTCGACGATGGAATCCTCATCTCCCCACTGCCTCATGCATGACATTGGAAATTTTTCTTCCAGCCGTTTTCTGTCCGCGGCTCTTACGGCTGGGCCCATACCCATTGGGTGTACCGAGAAGACCGAATCTTTCCTAGTGCACTCCGTCCAGAACGGACTCATCGAAGGGACGCTGAGTACTCCGAGAACACTCAACCCGGCACAACCGGTCGAAGCGCGGAACTAGCCTCAAAACGTCCCGACCGCCCACCAAGTGGCTCTGTCCTCGATTTCGTAGAACGCCGCCCCTACCCAGCGCTATGTCAGCACACAGCCTATCTGTCGTATCCCCATCCACAACACAATCCCAAAGGCCGCCTACTCCAAGGCTGCAGCCATTGAACGCAAGAATCCTCATCCACCACGCGAGTCTGCTTCTAGAAATAACCAAAGAAAACTTTTCGTGATAGAAGTTGCCCAGGTTTTATGGACTACTCCTTTGGACGCGAACCTACTATTTCGCAACTTGAACCATTCGAACATTGCGATCCAACCAGCGGGTTGCAAACCAACAATGATCCGATTCTCTCGGAATGTAGGAGCATCAAATTGTCAACGACTCGTTCTGGCCTTTTTATCTCAGTGGTATTTTTCCTTTTACAAGTGAGCATCGTTTCGCCGGCCCTCTCGACCGGATTAATGGATTGTGACACGGGCGACCCTGCCAGCTGGAAGGCCAAGGCTGAGCTCCAAGCAAAGCTTGAGGCCGAAGGCTGGACCAAAATTGAGAAAATCAAAGTGGATGATGGCTGCTACGAGGCTTACGCCACAACACCCGACGGTGAAAAAGTTGAGGCATATTTCAATCCAATTACGTTCGAAAAACTCCTCGTTGCGAGACGAGGCCTCACGCTATTCAAGAAGCGCATCCTCTTCGAGAAGGGCGTTACGGACTAGGTCCTTCCTCAAAATCAGCCCACTATGCAACGGGAGTCGAGATCACTCGGCTCCCGTTTTTTCATTTCCCTTTGAACCCCTCGTCTCCAATTCCAAAACATCGTCCTCGTCATTAAACTCGTGATGTCCTTCAATCGCCTCAAGGAGCAGTCTTCGACCATCACTGGCAAATCCATCACGCACGCCAGCTGCCGAAAGCTCTTCTACCAAGTCCAAGCTCCTTGTCTCGGCATCATTCGAATTCCAGAACACCCGAGGCGTAATCAAAACGATCAATTCGCTCGTCTTCTGCGTTCGTTTCTCGCTTTTAAAGAAGAAACCCAGGTACTTGATATCGCCAAGAAACGGCACTTTTTGCTCAACAAGGGAATCGGAAGTTCGAACCAAACCACCGACGGCAACGGTCATTCCGTCTTCGGCGAGAAACGTGCCCTTAACGGTCGAATCATTGACCCCATCCACTGGGTACTGGACAACATTGCCATCAGCGGTCGAAATCGGAATGAAGGTTGCGTCCTTCTTTAACGTCGATATGTCTGAGTTAACCGAGAGAGTGACCGTTCCATCTGAATTGACTCGTGGTACGATTTCTAGAGTATTTCCGATGTCCACAACTTGCGTCTCTGGCTGAATAATATTTTGCGCAGCGCCGATCGCACCGAAGTTCGAAATCGCACGGACGCCGGTCGTCAACACCACTTCCTCACCGACAAAAATTCGCGCAGGCGTGTTGTTGGACGCAAGCAGGATCGGGCTTCCGAGCGTCTTGATCCGGTTCTGCTCCTCGGCCAGCTGCAATCGAACCCGGACGTTCTCATTCATCCACTGAAAGAGAAGCTGACCCCCGTCCAATGGAAAATTTCCCACTCCCAGTGCGGTATTTGGTCCTGTCGTCACCGTTTGATCAGCAGGAAGCAGCGGATTTCGGGGCTCCCCGGAAGCCGGACCAGAGGTCTGCCCTGTCGAGGTGTAATCAACATCGAAAACCGATGTAAAGTCGTCTCCCAATTGCAGATCGAGAATCTCCAATTCCAGCAAGCCCTCGAGTCGGCTTCGATTCAGGACGACGTTGGCTACCCGCCCATAGGCTTGTGCTGTGAACGCGAGGCCGGAGGCGACGGCCCGGGCGCGCGTGAAGCACAAACCCGTCGCAAGGGTCGTAACGTTCCCTTGCTCAAACTGGGCGCGAGTTAGACGGGTCGTTTACTGGACCGGATGCTCCATTGGCTCGGGCAGTTCGTTAACGAGGTGCATGATAGCCAGCTGGATGTCGTCCGCGGTGTAAGCCCGGGCCGCAAAAGCGACATGGGCGAGGTTGTCGTGCGTAGCGAAAAGCATCCCTTCTGGGTCAATCGCCAGTACACGAGGCCTCAATGTGTGAATGCCTTGGTAGTGAACGAGAAGCCGCGCCAAGGTGTCTCCATGACCCTGGTTGAGGTGATCGATCATCTCGGATTCGTCCTGATAGGGGCAGGCGCGGGGGAGTAGCCACTCTGATTCAAGGAAAGCATGGGGCTCGTCGGCGGGCGAATGCCAGAGCACGACATCGGGTTCGAGTTTCCATCGCAAAATTGAGTGTTGGTGAACGGCGCGAAAACGAGCTTGATCCGATCGGTGGCGATGGCCACCGATCAGACCTTGGATCAAGAGGGGATCGCGGGCTTCGTTCTGAAAATGGAGTCTTGCCGCTGCGAGACCTTCGATCTCAAGGGGCATTTCATCGCCCAGGAGTACCTGACCTCGTGGTGAAAAAGCAATGCTGATCGGAAAGGCTTCCATGCCCCCTTCCACCTTCAGCTCGATCACACCAAAGGCATGGGTCCGGGCGAAAGCGCGGGCTTCTCTATCGGGAGTAATATTCGACAACATATTGTTCGTCGCAGACAACGGGAATTTCCTCCCTTTCGGGTTGACGTGTCATCCAGGTTTTGAGCTCGTCGGTATTCCTCTCGATGTAATCAGGTGGCGTGTAGGCGGCCCAGTCCATCTCGAAGATCTCGAGTTTTTGGCTCCGCTCTCGAACAGAAATTGAATCGCCGGGTTTGATGAGAATCGATGGAATGCGGACCCGATGTCCATTTAACTCGAAATGACCATGCGAAACGATCTGCCTGGCCGCAAAAATCGTTGGCGCGAATCCAGACCGCAAAATCACTGCGTCCAGCCTTCGCTCGAGAAGAGAAACCAAATTTCTCCCGGTTTTTCCCTTCATGCGTGAGGCCTTCTCGAAGTAGCGGCGCATCTGCTTCTCTGAAATGTTGTACTGAAATCGCAGCCTCTGTTTTTCCAGAAGTTGAACTCCGTAGTCAGAGAGGCGGTCTCGTCCTCCTCCTGCTGCCCGCCTACCGTCACTCTTTTCGAGTGCCTGCTGGGCTTTGGGTTTCAACGCGACGCCGATTTTTCGAGAGAGCTTGACCTTCGGGCCGGTGAATTTCATGGATCTGTTCTCTCCTTCGAATCGCTTTCCAAGAACCGGACGGGGACGGAGAGGCCGTCTCACCCAGTGACCTTGGGGATACAAGCTCGGCTCAGGACGCGGAGTCCTCGCGCGCGCTGGCCTGGCACCCCCGTGCGGGCCGGGGGGGGGCTGGGTGGAACCACTGTAACGAAAAAGAAAGTCATTTTCATTATTGGAGAAGTTTTCTTGAGAGACTTTGCGACTCAAGAGCCGCAGCCTCTTCGCGAACACGAAATCCCTCCACGCCGCGCTCCCCGGTGGCGCAAAGGTCGAAGGCGGATCGCCCTCCCCGGCCCTCGCTCCCCACCGCCTGACCCCTGGGGGCCTTGGTTGGTTTCCGCCTTGCCCCCCCCCATCGTCCTCGATCAGCAGCTGGGTCGGCCGGCGATCTCGATGGGTTCGCGGCAGCCTTAGAGCTGAGTGCAGCCACTCCATTGCGCGCTTCGATCAGAGCCTTTGCGTCACCCCCCTGTGGATTCGGACCCTTTGGCAATAAACAAGGAAAGTCCGCGATTTGGCGGCGCCGACCAACCGAGCAGGCTGCCGGATCTATCGATATCCTTCTCGTGTCGGGCGGCCTTAGAGTTCAATCGCTTGCAGTCGGGCCCGTCGCTTTTCATCGAACTCAGCACGACGGCCACGCCCGGACGTCATGGCTCCTGCCGGCTTGAATTTCCTTCTCCCCCGCGCTGCTCTGTCGTTCCGGTCATTCAAACGGATTCTCAAGATGAAACGGACCTGCGAAACGTTGTGCACCATCTGGGTTGCTCTCTTCTTGACGCAATTTCCCCAGTCGAGCGAGGCGCTGGAACTCAGCGAGCCTTTCCTTTCGATCGTCACGCAAGACTATGTGGCCCCCGCGATGGGCACCCTCGAGCTTTTAAGCCTCTCTAACGAACTCCCCCCTGAAGCGGTGACCGTTGCTGGTGCCTATTCGCCCGGCAATGTTGTGCTTCGGGTGCGCGCAGCGCTCTCGACCGGCGCCGTGTTTTCCCTGACCGGTGTTGTCGAAGGAGCCGACTCGCAGCCGGGAGCCTGGGATTTTTGCTGTATCACGGGCTCGGGCTACATCGCGAACTCCGAACGCATCCCGGGACCGGACGAGTTCTGGCCCTGGATTTGGAACTGGTTCTTCGACGATCCCGCCGACCCTGGATTACTCGCAGCAGGCGAACACGCCGACCTCTGGGTGAGCTTCACCGAATTGGAACCTGGGAATCGGATCCTGTTCTTCGCATCCGGGCCGAGCCCTGCGCCTTGCCAGGGGGGGGCGTGTGAACCTTTTGGCACAGTCACGGTGCTTCCGGATTCCGTTCCAGTGCTCGGCCCGAGGGCCACCCTCATTCTTCTGGTATTGCTCTGCGTGACTGCACTGAGCTTCGGGGGATGGTTCGCTGCGCAAAAGCCCGATTTTTTTTCATAGAGCGTCCTTTCGAAACCGGCCACCCCCTTACGGTTTGTCTCTCTGACTCCGTCAATCAAGACGTAGACAAGGCCTGAAAACCGCCTACGAACGCTCTCATCCAGATAAGCCGCGAGTTACGTTCAATGGGTGTCCAACTTGCTCTCAACGTCAATTACCTTGATAAAGACTGTCGCGACAGACTCAAGAAAAAAATGTTAGACGGCCTGCCCGTTTTGACTGATTCGAGTGCTCGGTGCGGGTGGGATCTCCGCGGGGTCAGCCTGAAGGGTCTGATGCTTCGGCCTTCGACGTCGTGCGGACGGCCAGCAGCAACATCAAACTGCTGAAAACCAGCCTAGGCACCATCGCTATCTTGGCCGGCGGGGTGTGTTCGAAATATTCGCTTCCAATCGGATGCAGGCCGCTCACCAGTAGACGCAAGACTTGCTCGACCGCTAAAAGAAGAAGCAGAAATGGGATTAGGTTTCGGTACCGCCAGAGCACAACCCCAAAAATGATCACCAGCAGCATCTCGTTAGCACCGCTGGTCGCACCAAGGGCATGGATCACGGCGTTTGGGTCAGGCGTGCCCTGGAATTGAATCATGCCGCCGATCAGGTTTTTACCGCTATCAGGCAGCAGGAGATGAACCCATGCGCTGAACATTTCTGCAGCGAACAAGAGGCAGAACCCCCAGAAGGGGAGCGCTCCTCCGCGGTAATCGTTGTTGGCTTGTTCAGGGAAGAGGACTTTGCCGATGGCGTTCACGGGATTTTGCCTCCCACAGTGCAACCAGTTCAGCCCCAGCCATAAGGGCTTGGCTCGATGCGGACAGAGACGGCTTAAAGCTCGATCCGGTTTGTCTTACCGTAAGATTCGGGCCTATCCACTCCTTGAGATCCTTATCCCGAAGATAGCCTTATCCAAAGGAACTCAAATTAGGCACTATGTCGAATTTCTGTCGAGAGGCCTTCGCTTCGGCAGGAGAGTCGCGAGCAGGGCCAACCCGACGAGGGCCACTACGAGAAGTGTGATGCCTCTGGAAGAGAGGGCGGGAACATCAACAAGGCCCTCGTCGAGACAAGTGGCGCTGCAGCCATCGCCGTCGCTGTTATTTCCGTCGTCGCATTGCTCTCCGAGGCCCACCTGCCGAATGCCATCGCCACAGAATTCGATCACGCAATTCGACGAACAGCCGTCCCCGTTGACGGTGCCGCCGTCGTCACATTCCTCGCCAGGGTCGAGGTTGCCATCGCCGCAGAAGGGGCCGCTGAGGCCCAGGGAAAAGTTTGCCCGGTAGCCATCGGGCGCCACCGTTCGGCCCCAGGTGGCGTATTCATCCACCGTCACAAAACCCGACTGAGAAATATCGTCGATGCCAAAGAGCACGGCCCCGTCCAGCGCACCGCCAAACAAGCCTCCCCAATCCGAAAATGCATCCAGCATGATTTCAATGGTTCCAGTCAGAACCGTATCGCCCACCCCCTGGATGAGATCTCCGTTGCGACTCGCCGAGAAGGGCGTACTCCCCAAGGAAGTCGCGCTGCGCGTCACGAGGGAACCGAAGGAGAGGGACTGACTGAGGGGAGGCGTATCCACATTCAGAGTGGAAGTCACACCGGAACTCGAAGCGTTTGCACTTCCGCTGCCGTCTTCATCATTCGCCAGGAGGCCCTGCATCTGCTGGTCGACAGTCAAATCCCACGACGCGCCGTTAGTACCGCTAACGGTGAGTGTGTACGAATAGCGAATGAGCCCGGCTTGGTACTCGCTCGAATACGGATTCGCGTCAACCGCAATCCCCGCGTCGATATCGAAAATAACGACACTTGTTCCGTTTCCTGAAGTCGCTGATTCTACACGGAAGACATTCAGGTCGTTGAGGCCGGTGTTTTCGACGCAGTCGAGACTGGCCGAACTGTAGGGGACGGGGTTTGATTGATCGTCATCGGTGTCCGACCAGAAGCACAGACTGTTGTTCGTCTCTGACAGAGTAAGGGTCTGGCCGTACGCGGTTGGGGCGGCACACGCCCATATCAGCAAACCGAGCACCAGAGCTCTAGTTGAATCTTGGATTGAACGCATCTTGCAAGGATACGACGTTCAAGCAGGATTCTGTCAATAAATCTGTGCCAAAGACGATTTCAAGGTTCTCGGGAATCGTCTGACGCGAGCTAGGCCATCGAGAAGAAATGGCGTCGTTCGATATGATTCGAGTCTAGAAAAAAGGAGGGGTAGAAAGATGCCTTCATCATCGTCCCAAGACGCGGTTCTCCAGGGTGCATTAGCGGGAAGCCAGATCGGACACGACATCTGGATTCTACCCGGCCAAGGCAACGCCCTCGCCGCCCGAACAGACGAAGGGCTTTTCCTGGTCGATGCAGGTAATCAAAACGTGCAGCCCGGCATGCAGGCGTACCTCCGGACCCAGACCCAGGACCGGCTCGCAGCCATCATCTACACCCATGGCCACCAGCAATACAATGCCGCGGTTCCGCTCTGGCTCGAGCACAACGCGTCTCGTCAAGAAAAGCCCCCGCGACTGATCGCGCACGAAAACGTGTTGGCTCGCTATCGGCGCTACCGGGAAACGGCGGAACTCCAGGCCCGTGCGTGGAAAGTCCAATTTCCCAGTCGCGACGAGCGCCCCCTGGCCGACTACGTCTCCGATGTGGCCGGCGACAACCATGATCCATCTGAAACTTTTTCCGAGCGGATGTCCGTCGTCCAGGGCACTCGACCCGTTGAGCTTCTCTGGTCTCCCTCAGAAACCGACGATTGCCTCGCCGCATGGTTCCCTGAGGACGGACTTCTCAACGGCGGTCCCGCGGTCCAGGGCGACACGATCCCCAATATCGGAACCCCTCTTCGAACTCAACGCTTTACAATCCGGTGGGCCGACACACTCGACCGCCTCGCCCAACTCGGCGCAGAAAAACTGGTCACCGAATTCGGCCCTCTGATCGAGGGGGCCGACACCATCCATGGGCGTCTCAGCGGGATGGCCGATGCACTGCGCTGGCTCCGTACAGAGGTAGTCTCACGAATGAATCGAGGCATGAGCGAGCGAGAGATCCTCGCCGATATGACCTATCCCGATGACATCTTCAAGCAACCGTGGATGACGCCCAGCTACGGCTCACCTGAATATATTGCCCGTGACCTTTTCCGAGAGGAGAACGGCTGGTGGGATCGAAACCCGACACATCTCCACCCCGCTGGCCCCGCCCACGCCGCCCTAGCCATACTCTCCGCCATCGACCCAGAGAAAATCCTCGCGCGAGCGCGAGAACTCCAAGCCGAAGGCGAGATCCAACTGGCGCTCCACGTGATTGATTTGGTCGCCCTCGCTCCGGGCAATGATGGTGTGGTCGGCGACGCCAAGGCCCTGAAGTCCAAGCTATGTTCTCAGCGCGCTCGGGAAGTTGATCCCTACGTTTCTAAAGCGCTCTTTTGGAGTTCCGCGGCCTTACTCCGGCGAGGAAGCGACAGCTGGCAGGATCTTTCCTGACCGTTAAAAGCCACACTCCCGACCCTGATCTTTCACACCAGAACGAGGAGCCTGCAGCGGTGACAACGCGAATCAACCAGAAATGGGTTCTGGCCAAAAGGCCGACGGGCGAACCGACCGAAGACTGCTTCCGATTAGAAGAAGAATCCGTGGGCGAGCTCGAAGAGGGTGAAATTCTCGTCGAGATCCAATACCTCTCGCTTGATCCCTACATGAGGGGCCGGATGAGGGAAGGGAAATCCTACGCTGAGCCGATCAAGATCGGCGAAATCATCACCGGCGAGTGCGCCGGTGTCGTCATCGAGTCTAAGTCCCCACGTTGGAAGGTGGGGGATACTCTGACCGTCCACGAAGGCTGGCAGAGCCTCGCTAGGGTCAGCGGAGAAGCGGCCACGCTTCTCCCCGCAGATGCGCGCCTTGCTCCACTCTCCACTTGGCTCGGTGCGGTGGGCATGCCCGGCCGCACGGCCTATTTCGGGCTTCAACGTGTCGGCAAGCCGAAGCGCGGTGAAACCCTCGTCGTTTCTGCGGCCTCGGGGGCCGTGGGTTCCGTGGTCGGGCAGATCGGCCGCCTACTCGGCCTTCGCGTCGTGGGCGTCGCAGGGGGCGCAGAAAAGTGTGCCTACTGTGTGGAAGAACTCGGCTTCGACGCATGCATCGACTACAAGGCAGGCTCCCTGGAGAAAGAACTCGGCGCAGCCTGTCCCAACGGTATCGACATCTATTTCGAAAATGTAGGCGGGGCTGTAACACGGGCCGTCGCCAACCTGTTAAACGAAGGCGCACGGGTACCCATCTGCGGATTCGTCTCTCTTTATAACAGTGAAGAAGACATCGCCCAGGTCGAAACTCCCTTTACCGTTTTCGCTGGCTTGGAGCCCCCCCCCGAGCATCGCTTCTTCTTGGTCCGGGAATGGTTCGACGAGTGGCTCAAGGCCAGCGCCGAACTTGCAGGGTGGGTCCAATCCGGTGAACTCAAGTACCGGGAAACAGTCGCCGAGGGCCTGGCCCAGGCACCCGCAGCTTTTCGGGGCCTGCTGAGCGGTCAAAATTTCGGTAAGCAACTGGTGCGCGTCACCCCCTAGTTGAAAGCGCTCCTCAGGGCGCCCTGCCCGAGCAAAACCCCCATTCCGGAGTCCTCATGCCCTACCTGCAGCGCCCCGGTGCCAACCTTTTCTTTGACGTCGCGGGCGAGGGCCCGACCACCCTCATCACCACACATGGACTCACCCAGTGCGGCGCCTACTGGTCCCGAACCGGGGTCAGTCAAGCGCTAGCGGAGGCTGGTTTTCGAGTGATCGATCTGGATCTCCGCGGCCACGGCCGCTCCACCCCCCTCTTCGGCGAGGACCCGGGCTATACGGTGGACCAAATCGCAAACGACCTCGGCGCACTCGCGGATCACCTGGGCGCCGACCAATTTCACCTGCTCAACCACGCAACGGGTGGCATGGCGGGACTTCGTTTTGCGATGGAACATCCCGAGCGACTTATCTCGCTGGTTTCGACCGATACGGGTTCCGCGACTGCTCCCTCCGACAAGTTCAGCGACCCCAACTACGAAGGTCCGTATCCAGCACCCTTCCCAACGCCCTTCGACAACCCCGCCGTCGCAGAACTCGAAGAATTCAATGTTCGCGAAATCATCCAGCGTGCTCGACAGGGTGACGGACGACCTTTTCAACTCGGCTTCGCGACCAACAAGGACCCCGAACGCTGCTGGCACTGGCTGGAGGATATTCGCGCGAACGGCCACCCGAGCCACATGGCCGAATTCGGCCGCACCTTCTTCAACGATCTCGACCCCAAGATCGCTGGGCTGAAGAAAATTGCCTGCCCGAATTTCGTCTTGATCGGCGAACTCGATGTCATGTTTCGCAAGCCCGCCGAGTTGCTCGCCCGACATCTTCCCCAGGTCGAATATCAGGTCGTGCCCGGACGAGGGCACATGCTCGCCATTGAGGATCCGAGGGGCACCGCTGAAACGCTGCTGACCTTCTTTCGCCGATTTTGACTTTGAATGCTAGGCAAGACCTCGCCGAGGCGAGGCGAAAGAAGAAGCAAGCGGGCCGTCTGGGCCCGCTTTGGAACTCCCCTACGGATTTAACAAACCGCCCAGATTCGGGCCTTATTTGAGAACCCAGCCTGCATTCCCCACACCCTGCGGAAAGGGGGGCAGCCAGGAAGCTTCCTCGAGCAGCCAAGATATGTCTGCTCTTGAGGCGGCCCCCGAGTGACGGATATAGCGTGTCCGAGTTTCGGGCTAAATAAACCCAAGAACGGATTCTTTAAGCTCGTCATCGAATAAGGACTTGTGCTTGCTGACGGAAGAACCCAGTTGTAAGGGAAGAGAACGAAGAGATTAAAGCTCGCGTTCTTCAGCCCCTCGGCGACCTGGCCCAATTCGAAGGTGTAGCGGATGGCGCGGGGAATTTGACGATCGAGCGGCGCGTAGATCGGGAATTCGCTCAATGTGCAGCCTCTTTGCGGGCGGGTACCGACTGGGCTGACATCATTTTAAGAAAAATGTCTAGAACGAATCCTGACAAAATTTCCAGAATACGTCAAAATCACCGAATGTCGGCAGAGATTGAGCAACTCGCAGATGACCCAAAGCGCGCGCTGATTGCATCGGCCGCGATCGACGTTTTCTCGGCCCGCGGATTCTCTCGCACCTCCATGGCGCACATCGCCGAGCAAGCGGGGATGTCCCGTCCAGCTTTGTATCAGTACTTCGAGAACAAGGGCGACATCTTCGCCTGTGCATTCGCGGCCCTCGTCGAGCAAGCAGCAGATCGCGCCCTCGCGGCGCTCGAAGTGCCCGGGACGGTCGCAGAACAGCTCGATGGCTTCCTGCAAAATTTCGATGGCGCCTTCTGGGAACGGACATCGGCTTCGCCGTATGGCGAGGAACTCCTCAGTGCAACTTCAGAATATGCCCCCAAGGCGGTCGGGATCGAAATGAAGCGGATTCGCCGCGGACTCGACAGGTACCTGCGGCGCACGGGGGTCCAACTGCAATCAACCGCCGACAGAGCACGTCGCAACGGTTGGATCGACCTGCTCGAGTTCGCTCCGCGAGGGTTTAAGCTCGACCGTCCCACTTTGACTGCCTACCGACTCCGATTGACTGCGCTCGCTCATAGCGTGGCCTCGGACATTGAGAATTAGCCCCCCGCATACGGGCCCTCTATCGAACCCCAGAAACGACTCTGAAAACCGAACAAGCAGCGCACCATGCGCTTCGAAAGAAGCAACACCATCGGCCAGAAAACCCGCTTGAGGACCGGTCAGGTGGGCAAACCCGAAAGCAGCCTGCGTCCCGTCAATCCGAGCACTCGCACAGAATCGCCGTCGCAAGGATCTCTATCGCCTGCTCCAGCTCGCGGAGCGGAGGCATCGTCGGCGCGATACGGATATTGCGGTCCTCGGGGTCGTTCCCGCGCGGAAACGTCGCGCCGACGGGCGTCAGCGCCACTCCGGCCCGGGCCGCAGCGTCGAACACGCGGCGGGCCCGTCCTGGGCGGGTGTCTAGGCTTACGAAGTACCCGCCTCGAGGCTGTGTCCAGTGGGCGAAGTCTCCCCCCCCGAGGTGTGTCTCAAGCACTCGCTGAACGACCTCGAACTGCGGGCGGAGCAGCGAGGCGTGCCGCTTCATATGTGAACGAACCCCATCCGCGTCGCCGAAGAAGCGAAGGTGTCGGAGTTGGTTGATCTTGTCGGGGCCGATGGTCCGCACGCCGCGATGCTTCCGGAACCAGGCCACATTGGCTGGGCTGCCCCCGAACGCGGAGACCCCTGCGCCAGCGAAGGTGACCTTTGAGGTCGAGCCGAAGACCCAAACTCGGTCGGGGTTCCCCGCTTCCTCACACGCTTGAAGCACGTTCGCGACAGGATCAAGCACTTCGTCGATATGGTGCACCACGTATGCGTTGTCCCACAGGATTCGAAAGTCTGGCGCCGCGGTCTTCATTGCCGCGAGGGCACGGACCTCCTCAAGAGTGAGCGTATAGCCCACTGGGTTTTGATACTTCGGGACGAGCCAGATACCTTTTATTCGCTCATCCGACGCGGCGAGGCGTTCGACCGACTCGATGTCTAGACCGCCGATGCCGATGTCGATGTTCGTCATTCCGACGCCTAGGTGGTCGGTCAGGCCAAAGTGTCGGTCGTAGCCAGGGACCGGGCACAGAAGGTATGCATTGGAATCTCGCCACGGCCCGCTTCCGCCGGGAACCCCGTGCAAAACAGCCGCAGAGAGGGCATCCGCCATCAAGGACAGACTCGAATTGTCTCCAAGGACCACGCCGTCCGTCGGGAGATCGAGCAGCTCGCCAAACAGCGCGCGCACTTCGGGGAGCCCATCCGGGACGCCGTAGTTGCGGCAGTCATGGCCCCGCCCATCCTTGAAATCATCAGGTCCCAGCACCGTTAGAAGGTCCAACGAGAGGTCGAGCTGTTGGGCGGAGGGTTTTCCTCGGGTGATGTCGAGTGAGACGGGCTTCGCGCACATCGCCTCGAAGCGGGAGCGTGCCTGAAGGACGCGTTCGGTGAAGTCGGTCATCGGGTCCCTCGAGCTGAAGACTGGGCGGATAGGAATTCTAAAATTCCCATTCTACATCCTGGGCCATTGCCGGTAGAGGCTAAGAGAAACAGGGGGGCTAGAGAGAGGGCGGGGAGCCGTAGTCGAAAGGCACATTCCGCAAGACGAGAAGCCTCGCGGGGCGTTTCTGTTTTCCATGGCAGCCACCAGATCACTAACGAGACATTCGCCCTCTCCATGCCGATCGCGGGCACGGGTGGTGGGCCGGTCAAAACGAGTTTCACAGCACGACTGGCGGTTTCTCGTCCAATATATCCTATCCTCTGTCGAGGAGAATAGTCGTGCCCAAGCTCGGAAAAGTGATCATCGGTGTTGTGCTGGGTTATGGACTCCTCGTATTCTCCTTTGAGGTCCTGCTCGGCATTTTTCAGCCCCAAGCCGGCAGCATCCTGACCGTCACCACAACCGGTGACGACGGCGTTGCGAACGAGCGAGTCCTAGCCTGGCTTGACGATAATGGAACGGTCTACGTCAGCGCCAACCACTGGCCTCGGGCTTGGTACAAAGAGGCCATCGCCCACCCTCAAGTTTCGGTTGAGATTGACGGTGTCCAGAATGAGTATCGGGCAGTACCGGTCGAAGACCCCGATGAGTGGGAGCGACTTGACACTAAATTCGCTCACCCTCTGGCGTTCAAATTTATTACGGGCTTCCCCCCGAGATTGTTTCTTCGATTCGAGCCGCAAGACGCTAGGGAGAAGCTCTGAATCGGAGGTCCAAACGGGCTTCCGGCGCAACGTCAAGGGCGGCGCGTGATATTCAATCCGCAGAAAGCCCGGTGACCGGGAACTGACCAATTGCAAGCCTCATTTGCGGCAGGCGAGCGGGCCTAGGCCGAAGCGTGGCCGCGCGTTCCCTAGAGACCCTCTGAGCTTTTGAGTGTCTTCTCAAACCAACTAACTTCAATCGAGCGCTTTCAACGGACCTCACTCTTTCAAATTCCAAGGATTTGGATGGCAAAGCCTGAGGCGGCGATTGCGATTCCTGCAGCTACGTTTGTGTATTTTTCAAATCCCTGCATCGAAGGAAGGGATAACCCAATATATCCCACAGCGACTACGCCCATCATTGTCACGATGGTTGTCAGCCCAAACGCACCTGCAACGAGTGCAACCCATATCCAATCATGGGCCGCTGCGGGCGCCATCAGTATTGGGATCAATGCTTCGCAAGGTCCAAAGACGAAGATGACGAAAAGGCTCCATGCGGCCAGGGTTCCGCTATGCGTTTGCGCCTCATGCACATGTGCATGCTTTGCATGATGATTGTGGTCGTGGGTATGAGCCGTCCCGTTTTGGTGTAAGTGGGCGTGACTGTGAGTATGGCCACGTTGAGCTTTGACGTAAGCCCAGGAGGCGTAAGCCAGCCCAAAGCCAATAATGAGCCAAGACGCGATCTCGCCTCTAATGGATTGTATGAAAGTAAGCTTTTCGAGCGTAACGCCCAGTCCAATACCAATTGAACCGAGCAGGACGGAGCCGAGCACGTGGCCAACGCCACATACGGCAGTCAGACAGAGTGTTTTAAAAAGGCTCCATTGCCTAGCCTTGCCGATGGCAATGAAGGGCAGCGAGTGATCCACCCCGATAAGTGTATGGATGAACCCGATCGTAACGGCAGTGCCCAGTAGTAGTTGGAGCGCATGTCCCGTCATGGGTTGGCCTCATGGGAATGTGCAGCGAACAAATCCGAGTACGAGGTGGAGTGGTACGGGGCCAAACTGCCGGCTGTCAGTACTGGCACGCGAGTTATCCCCTTGAACCCAGGCAAAACCATCTTCAATCTTAACGCAGCGTTTGATCATAGTGAGCTCAGTGTCCGTAGGGTGCCGCACGAGAAGCAATTGACCTGAGGCTGGCCTTTCTTTCGGTTTAAACGCCCTCACCAGGACTTCTTGGCCTTCAGCCAAAGTGGGACTCATCGAGTGGCCACATATCCGAAACCGTTGCCGCTGCCCGATAGTCCAGAGTAAGAATGTGCCCAGCTTTAACGGGGGGACAGGGGAATAGACGGCAGCGTCACTGCGATCGTGCTCTTGATTGCCGTCGTTCTTCTTCATCCAGATCAGGGCTCTCTATTAGCTGACCGTGTACCAGGTCACCTCGCGGCCTTTGGTCTGCCAGAAAATCTTATGAATTTCCTGGACAGTATCCATGAGCTCTTGAGCCTGCTGTGCGCTCACTTCAACCTTAACTGAAGAGCAAAGCTTAGCCGCCTTCCAAAACGTATCGTGAAGATTCGGGAATTTTTCAAGGTGATCTGGCTTGAAATAATCAGTCCAGAGTATAAGGAGTTCTTCTTTAGCAAGATGCGCTTGCTCTTCCTTGATCGTCACGTATCGGGTCATGGTGTTGTTGTATGCAGCCCATGCTCCGGCGTCGTCAGCAGCAGCAGGTCGTTCCATGGCCAAGATTTTTTGGGTCATGGATAAGGCTGCTTCAGCCGCGATGCGTGCAGATGATGGGTCGTAGACTCCACACGGCCCGTCGCAGTGTGCAGCGACTTCCTGTGCAGGAGCAGCCTTCTTGATGGTTTCAGAAAGTTTACGGAGCAAGATTCACCCTCCAGGAGTCAGATTTGTAGGCACTCAATATGATCATTGGGGACAAGACATGCAAGCTGCCTTCCGGAATAACCTCCGGCGATCGACGGGATGTCAATCGCTCGACGTTCCGTCGGGGGAATCTGGCACTTCTTGAGCTATTCCCTGATGCAGCCGTTTTCGGAGGCGGCGCCGCAGATGCCCTCTTTCGAAAGCCGGGGCGAGTTCTGAACTCTCCACCAGGACTGAATGGCCCTCAACCAAGTTGTCTGTGTCACGTAGACCGGCCTCGCAAATCACCTCCACGACCCAGGGGGAGGGAGCAGGGGTACCTCGGTCGGTCGCGGCATCCGTGGTCGACCAGAGAAATGTGGGTTGATTGGACAGATGGGCGAGCACGCAGGGGACAAAGAGAACATTACGCTCTCCGCCCATCTCGGATTCCCCAAACCACATATGGCGTTCTTCAGCCAGCCGATCGTACCAGTCGAACGATGCCCCAAGATTCAGGCTGAGGGACCCCGGCTTGACGCGTCCTGGCACTTTCGTCTTCGCACTGACTTCATCACGGATACTTCCACACCCTGCAGGTTCCGCCTGAAGGGTGTGGACGAAAGTAACCGTCTCGAGGTCCGCGAGCACAACCGCGCCTTTTAGCACTCGCGTTTGCGTCTACATGTCGGTCAAAGCGATATGTCGCGGGCGCAAGCCGAAGAACGCCCTAGCTCGTTTTTGGATGGGGTGCTCCGAGGTACGGGAACTCCTTTAGGAAATCAGTGTGCGGCGAGAGTCCATCATGGGGAATCTCACCCTTGGAAAGGAAAGAAAGGCGGTCATTGAGAACGTCGTCGGCAAGCGATCGACCATTGGGATAAACCGCAGGCCGAGAAGGGTCGAAGCTCAGC
>JAQWNI010000130.1 GCA_029268645.1 Myxococcota bacterium | reverse complement strand
ATCAAAACTTGCTATCTCGGAGCCCGGCGAAGACACCGGCTCCACCGAGCCCAAACTCAATCCGTTGGCCATCCCCACCCCTTCGCTCAAGTTCGCCGAATGGCGTGTAGCATAACGCCTCAAACGGCTCAGGGACGGGGGTGGAGCTCCGCCGCCAGGGAAACCCAGGTGCCGCGCTCATCAGGCCCCGAAACGCTTCCAAAGGCCTATCGCCATAGCGGCCCCGACTAATAGTTCTTGATCGCGTCGTTGAGCTCGATGACAACCTTCTTGGCATCGCCAAAGATCATCATCGTGTTGTCCTTGAAGAAGAGTGGGTTCTGAATTCCCGCAAAGCCTGGATTCATGCTGCGTTTAATCACAAAAACATGCGTCGCCTTATCCACTTCAAGCACCGGCATCCCATAGATAGGACTGCTTTCATCTTCTCGTGCCGCCGGGTTCACGACGTCGTTGGCACCAAGCACCAGCACAACGTCGGTTTCCGGGAATTGCGGATTGATCTCGTCCATCTCGATCAATCGGTCGTAGGGGACGTCAGCCTCCGCCAGTAGGACGTTCATGTGTCCCGGCATTCGGCCCGCGACCGGATGAATGGCAAAATTCACCTCAATGCCCGACTCGGCCAGCGAGTCCGTTAGCTCTCGAACAGCGTGCTGTGCCTGAGCGACCGCCATCCCGTACCCCGGGACCACAACGACCGACTGCGCGTTCGAGAAAATCACCGCCGCATCAAGGGGCGTGTAAGCCGTGGCCGTACCTTGATCCTCACCCCCGACGACAGCCTGTTCGGTCTGCGCCCCGAAGGCACCGAACAAGACGTTGCCCAGAGATCGGTTCATGGCGTCGCACATGATCTTGGTCAGAATCAGACCCGAAGCCCCGACAAGGGATCCACTGATCACCAAGGCGCTATTATCCAGCACGAAACCCGTCGCACAAGCGGCAAGGCCCGAATAGGAATTCAGCAAGGCGATCACCACCGGCATATCGGCCCCGCCGATCGGAATCACCAGGAGCACCCCGAGCAGGAGCGCCGCCCCCGCAACCGCCGCCAAAAGACCGACATCCAGCGGGCTCATCACCAAGAGGACACAGAGCGCCAACGTTCCCAGAGCGATGGCGGCATTAATAAACTGCTGGCCCGGATACTGGATCGGAGAACCTGTCATCAACTCCTGCAGTTTCGCAAAAGCGACAAGACTGCCGGTGAGCGTGATGCCTCCGATCAAGACAGACAAGACAACAGCGATCGGAACCACGCCCGTCGGCGGCTGATCGGTCGAAATTCGTCCAATCACTTCGGCACCGGCCACCAACGTCGAGGCCGCGCCGCCGAAGCCGTTCAGCAAGGCCACCATCTGGGGCATATCGGTCATCGCCACCCGACGCGCCGCCACCAAGCCGATCACACTGCCGACAAGGATGCCGGCGATCACCATCCCATAGTCGACCACCTCCTGGTAGAGGAGCGTCGCCACGATGGCAATCAGCATTCCGACGGCGGCCATCGCGTTGCCCAGAGAGGCCGTCTTCGGGGAAGAAAGGTTTCGCAGTCCAAGAATAAAAAGGACCGCAGCAATCAAATAGGCAAGTTGAATCAGTGTGGTGGTCATCAGTCCGCCTTGCGGTCCTTGGGCTTGAACATGGCCAGCATGCGGTTGGTGACCAAAAAGCCCCCGACCACGTTGATCATTGCAAACACAATGGCCGCGAAGCCCAACCACTTGGCAAGCGCCGCGTGCTCGGCACCCGCTGCCAGAATGGCGCCGACAATTGTGATCCCCGAGATCGCGTTCGATCCAGACATCAAAGGCGTGTGGAGCAACGGCGGCACTTTCGAGATGACCTCCACCCCCACAAATAGAGCGAGGACAAGGATCGTGAGCGCCGCAATCGCGGGAGCCTCGAGCATCAGTTCTCTCCTTCTTCAGCCGAGCCGGAATCCGGCGACTCCGAGACCGGCAACGTCCCGCCCAGCCGCTCGTTCACGACTTGTCCACCATGGGTCATGACCGTGCCGGCCGTGATTTCATCAGAAAAATCCAAAACGATTTGACCGTCTTCCACCAAATGCTCGAGAAAGGTCACCAAGTTCTTGGCGTACATCTGACTCGCGTGGGCGGGCACCTCGGACGGCAGGTTGGTGTGGCCGATGATCGTCACCCCGTTCACCACCACGTCCCGATCGGCTTGGGTCAACGCGCAATTTCCACCCTTTTCCGCCGCCAAATCGACCACCACCGATCCGGGCTTCATGGCCTCGACGGCATCCGCCTCGATCAGCAAGGGGGCCTTCTGCCCCGGAACGAGCGCCGTCGTCACAACCACATCGGCCTGCGAGACGTGCTTACCCAGCTCCCGTCGCTGTCGTTGATAAAATTCTTCAGTCTGGGCCTTCGCATAGCCCCCGGAATCTTCCGAATCTCCGGTCTCCAGGTCGAGTTCAACGAAACGAGCGCCAAGGCTCTGGACTTGCTCCTTGACGGCGGCCCGGGTGTCGTACCCATAGGTCACCGCCCCGAGTCGCTTCGCAGTCCCCAAGGCCTGCAGACCCGCGACGCCGACGCCGACCACCAACACCCGAGCCGGCTTGAGGGTGCCCGCGGCCGTGACCAACATCGGGAAAATCCGAGGCAAAGCCAGAGACGCCAGCAAGACCGCGCGGTATCCCGAAATCGTGCTCTGACTGGAAAGAGCGTCCATCGACTGCGCCCGGGTGATCCGCGGCATCAATTCCATTCCAAAGGCCGTCACGCCCCGGGCCGCGAGCCCCTGGGTCAGGTCCTCCTGATCCAAGGGACGCATCAGGCTCATGTAGAAGGCGTTCGGCTTGAGCTTCTCGATTTCACCCGGTGACGGGGCCTGAACTTTGAGCACGAGATCGGCACCGAGGACTTCATCGGCCCCGGCCACCAAGCGCGCGCCTTGGGCTTCGTATTCCGCGTCGAGGAATCCAGCCGCCTCGCCCGCTCCGGACTCGACGACCACCTCAAGACCGAGTTTCCCAAGCGCGCCCACGGAATCGGGCACGAGCGCGACTCTTCGCTCGCCCGCGGCGACTTCTTTCGGCACACCGACAATCACTGGACGCTCCATCGATCGGATCAAATAGGAATAAGGCTGCTCGGCCCGCGGCTACCTCCGTGGGACGATCCGAGAGTCCCAAGGCCTGACACGCCAAAGCCCGGGCTTTTAACGGTGCCGGATTCAAGCCCATTCGCGGCGGAATGGAAAGGCCCCCACCCTGCAGATTATGGGGCTGCGGGGCTGAAACCCGAGCGCCTCACCTTCTTAGACCCGGGGGGGTACAAAAGAGGCGCGCCGGACAGTAGACTCCGCGCCGTTTTCCCAACGGCCGCATTCGGATCAGGTGCAAGCCTGTCCGCCGCACACGATCAGGAGCAAAAAGTTGAGCGATTCCCCCCGCGTCATCCGCAAGAAGACCGGCAATTTCCTCGAAGATTTCCGACCCGGCCAGGTTTTCCGTCATAAGGGCGGCAAAACCGTCACCGAGGGACTTTTTTCGACCTTTACTGATTTTTCGATGGCCACTAATCCGCTCTGTAAGAACGCCCGATATGCCCGAGCCTACGGCTACCAGGGGCTGGTCTGCCCTCCCGGGCTGGTGATGCTGGTTTCTTTCAGCCAGACGGTGGAGGACATCAGCGAGAACGCCCGGGCCAACCTCGAGTACATCGACATGCGCTTCGGGGCCCCGGTCTACGTGGGCGACACCATTGAGGTCGAGACCAAAGTCCTCGGGGTTCGCCCCTCTTCCAGCCGGCCCAATCTCGGCATCGTGAGCGTGCAATCAACCGCCCGCAAAAACCTCGGCGGCGACGACGAAGCCGTCGTGATGACCTGGCAGCGAAAAGTGCAGGTCTACAAAAACGACGAAAATCTCAAAGTCGAGGGTTTCGAAGTCGAACCGGATGAAGTGCCCTGTGATCTCTGGCTCCCCGAATACGATGCCCAGGCAGGCTATGCGGACCTCAGCCACTTATCGAGCCCCGATAGCTACTTCGAGGATCTTGAGCCCAACAGCCTGATCGAGCATTCCCGTGGTCGCACCGTGACCGAAGAACACATCGCGCTCACAGGCATTCTCGACAACACCAGCCAAGTGCACTGCAATCAATTCATGATCGATCTGAATCCCGACCGCTACGTCGGGGGGCAGTTGATCGTCTTCGGCGGCATTCCCTTTGTCCTGTGCCTAGGCCTCTCCGGTCCAGATGTGGCCGACAATGCCCTGGGTGAAACCGTCTACACGACTGGACGACACACCGCGCCGCTTCAAGCCGGCGATACCGTCTTCGCAGCCACTGAAGTCTTGGGTAAGAGCGACCATCCGGAACGGGCCGATCTGGGCCTCGTCCAAACCCGGCTGCTCGGCCATAAATTCGTCGCTGATCCCGACGCCACCCACGACGACGCACCGGCGGGTTGGAAAAAAGTCCGGATCTTCGAGTTGGAGCGAACCCTGGCTGTCAAACGACGAAGCCACTACGCGTAAGCGACTCCGCCCCAAAGGCCCCTCGGTGGATCTTGCCGCCGGATGGGCAAGACCATAAGCTTCGTGGGTCCTGAGCGAGAACCGGTTTTCAATGGCATCTGGCCACTCTAAGGCCCCGAAGCCCGAGACTGTCCCGGGAAATCACCGGTTCGCACAACCCACTTGGAGACCCGATCCAATGGCTCGAAGTCAGCAAGAACTCAACGCATTCATCCGAGACCAACGGTCGGGCGGCGAGAGCGCCGGACTCCCGCTGGAAGGCAAGCGGGTTCTCGATTTTTCGACCGTCATGGCGGCCCCTTATTGCGCCGCCATGCTGGGGGATGCGGGGGCAGAAATCATCAAGATCGAAAATCCCAAGGTACCCGATGCCCTGCGCACTTGGGGGCCGCTCAAAGAACTCGGCATCGAGCCCTACCACGCCGTGGTTGGCCGCAACAAACTTCCCATTACGATCAACCTAAAGGAAGAGTCCGGCAAGCAGGCCTTCCTCGACCTCGTCAAACAAAGCGACGTCCTGATCGAGAACACCAAGGTGGGCGCCATGGACCGATTGGGGTTGGCCCACGAGAAGCTCCTCGAAGCCAACCCGGGTCTGATCATTGGCAAGGTGTCTGGCTACGGAATGACCGGTCCGAAGGCCCAGCAACCGGGCTTCGGCACGTTGGCGGAAGCCTACAGCGGATTCTCCTATCTGAACGGCCACGCGGAACGTGGCCCCTTGAGCCCGCCCCATGCTCTGGCGGACCTCACGACCGGCATTCATCTCGCTTACGCGATCGCGTTGGGCTTCCTCAAACAAGAAAGAGGTGTCCGAGGCGGACAGATCATCGACATTTCGCTCTACGAGCCGCTCTTCGGATATTTCGGGGGTGAATTTGTCAGTTACAAGATGACCGGTGTCGTGCCCAATCCGATTGGCAACGAACTGCGGGCAGCGGCCCCGCGAAGCGTCTACAAGACCTCCGACGACAAATGGATTGCCCTCTCCTGCTCGGCCCAGAAGCCGTGGGAGAACCTGGCGATCCTCATGGACCAAGAAGAGCTGATTCAGGATCCCCGCTTCATCACGAACGCCGAGCGCATCAAGCCTGAAAATCGGGCCGCCCTCAATGCCATCATTCAGGAATGGCACTCGACCCGAAGCGAGGCCGAGGCGCTGGAACTTTTCCAGAGCAAGGGCATCACGGCCGGGCCGATCTTCACCATGCAAGACATTGATCAAGACGAGCACTACCGTGAGCGGGAGTCGTTTTACACGATCGAAGACCCGGCCACCGGCCTCGAACTCGAGATGCCGGGGCTGCCTTTCCGGCTCCTCGGACAACCGGGCAAGATTCGCTTCCCTGGCCTCCCCCACGGCGCCGCCAACGAGGTCATCTATTCGGATCTCCTCGGCTACTCGGACGAAGATCTGCAAAAAGCCAGAGAGAGCGGAGCCATCTAGTTCATTTTTCTTAAAAAACGCCCTCGACCTACGACCCGCCCGATCAGGAGCCTCAACATGCGCAGCGCAAAAGACTTCTTTCAACCGATGGCGATTGGCGCGCCTGCGCCCCTGCACGAGGTGCCCTTCACGCCCTCACGCATGATTCACTTCTTTGACCCGAGCAACCCGAAAATGGCCGCCAAGGTGCCCGACATTGCCAAGAAGTGCGATGTGATGCTCGGCAACCTCGAGGATGCTGTCGCCGCAGACAAAAAAATCGAAGCCCGAGAAGGCTTGGTTTCAATTGGTCGCGAAACGGACTTTGGAAGCTGCCAGCTCTGGACCCGCATCAACAGCCTCGACAGCCCTTGGATGCTCGACGACCTGACGCGATTGGTTGCTGAAATCGGCGACAAGCTCGACGTCATCATGGTGCCCAAGGTCGAAGGCGCTTGGGACATCCATTATGTCGACCGGCTGCTGGCCCAACTCGAAGCCAAGGCCGGGCTCAAGAAGCCCCTGCTCGTTCACGCCATTCTCGAAACCGCCCTCGGCGTCGCGAATGTCGAGGAAATCTGTTCGGCGAGCCCCCGCATGCAGGGCCTATCCCTCGGCCCCGCGGACTTGGCGGCCTCTCGTCGCATGAAAACCACCCGCGTGGGGGGGGGCCATCCGGGGTACATCGTCCGAACCGATCCCGATCCGGCCAACGAAGAGGCGCCGCGCCTCACCGCCCAGCAGGACCTCTGGCACTACACGATGGCCCGCATGGTGGACGCCTGTGCGGCCAACGGCATCCTGCCCTACTACGGCCCCTTTGGTGACATCAAAGATACCGTGGCCTGCGAGGACCAGTTCCGAAATGCCTTCCTGATGGGCTGTGTCGGCGCCTGGAGTCTGCATCCCGTGCAGATCGACATCGCCAAGAAGGTCTTCAGCCCGCCGGTCGACGAAGTGCTTTGGGCCAAGAAGGTGATCGCCGAAATGGGCGATGGCACAGGCGCCGTCATGATCGACGGCAAAATGCAGGACGACGCCACCGTCAAGCAATGCCGCGTGATGGTCGGCCTCGCCGAGATGCTGGCCCAAACCGACGCGGAACTAAAAAAGGCCTACGAGTTCTAAACCCAGTTTAGTTCTCTGACTCACAAAGCCCCCAGAGTGCTCTAAACCGCACTCTGGGGGCTTTCTTTTTTGACTTTTCGCGTGTCCCATTTCTGTCCGGTTTTGGGGCGCCGGGAACCGCCAGCGAGACGGCAGCGCGCTAGCGTTTGGTGGGTAGACCATGAAACGGAGGAACGAGTCTTGGCGAGTATCGAATTCGTTGCCCCGCAGTTGTTGGTCGATGACCTCTCGGTCTCCATCGCCTGGTACGAGCAGGAACTCGGCTTCCGTACCGAGTTCGTGTACGAGGGCTTCTACGCCGCACTGTCCCGCGGTGGCGCGACGCTGCACCTCAAGTGCGCCCCCAAGAACCTCGCCGACCGACGCCATCGCAGCGAAGGCGGGCATCTCGATGCCTTTTTCGAGGTGAAGGGTGTAGAGGAGCTTCACGCAGAGTTTCGAGAACGAAGTGCAAACCGGGTCGGTGACCTCGCTGAGCGTCCGTGGGGTGCCCGTGATTTTACCGTCGAGGACCTCGACGGGTATCGCCTGTGTTTCTCCGAGTCCACGACCCCTTGAGGCGCTGAAGCCGAGTTCCCGCATGTCCAACTTCTGTCCAATCCGGCAGCCCCAGGAGCATCCCTCGCCGGTATGAAGAACACGAGGGTAGGGGCGCGCTGGATTGCCGTTCGATGGGTTTGCCGCCCCAAGTGAGCGAAGAGGTGAGAGAAACCAAAGGACAGGTTCTACGAGTTCTAAATCCAGTTGAGTTCTCTGACTCACAAAGCCCCCAGAGCGATTAAACCGCACTCTGGGGGCTTTCTTTGACGCCGTCAATCCATCTGGCTTCCGCTCTCCAAAGGCGGACGAAAGCGCGCGTTGTGACGCAACTGCAGCAACAAGCCTAAAATGACGAAAATCAGGGCCAGCAGGATCCGGGGATCGCCCAGCTGAAACCAGGGATCCAAAGGAAAAGCAATGGTCTTCTCAACGGCCGCAACCTTGAACGCATGGATCGACTCTTGGGAGGTCACCATCTCTTCCATGATCTCCATGATGTCCCGACGGCTTCGGTAGCGAACCAGAATGCCACGATCCCATTCTCCCGCGCCCTCGACGCCCCAGAGATCGAGGGCCGGAGCGGCCGCAGCGCCGCTCAAGACCGGATGCGATGCTCGCAAAACCGCCTTGGCGAAAAACGGTTCGGCGTAGCGGTTGACGACTTCTTCGGAGGTGGCCCCGGGCTCGACGCCCTCAATGGGCTTCGGCCATTCGGCCAGATCCACCGCATTCCACATCGCCCAGTCGTCGCCGGTGTCACTGTCCATAAACTCGATCCAGATGCGGGCCTGCTCGTCTTCCATTCCCGGAGCGCCGTTCACGACCTCCGTAAAGTGGACGATCTCTTCCTGGGTGAGCGGACCCTCGAAAGACGTGTACCAGTAGAAAAAGACCGCGTACACTAGGGCGAGGATGATCCAACTCCGGGACACCCCCGTGCGAGCCGCTCTCTCCGTCTTCGCCACACCCTCTCCTTTGCGAGTCTTTGCTATCGCGTCATCCAGAACGAGATTAGGACATCCAGTTTATCCCTCGACGGCCCTTGCTTTCTTAGACAACTCAAGCCAGATCTCGCTATCCACCCCACTATGCCCACCCATGATCTCCAGATCGAAAGCCTGAATCGATCCGTCCATGAAACGGCGTACCTGGAATTCGCGGCTGAGTTTCGCAACCAGGGCGAAGGCGGCTTCGATCGCCTGGACATGCTCTTTTCGGACACCGACCAATACTTCGACTGGGTGGAACGCTTTGAGCACGATGAAGATCTTCCAAATGGCTGGGTGAATATGACCCATTTCATCTTCTTTTCCGGACCCCAACTCGTGGGGACCAGCCGCTTACGCCACACGCTGAGCCCCGCTCTCGAACTCGATGGCGGCCACATCGGATACCACGTGCGCCCTTCTTTGCGCGGGCGCGGCTACGCGACCGAGATCCTTCGCCAGACGCTGAAGGAAGCCCACCGGATAGGCATTCACAAAGCCCTGCTGACCGTGGCCACGACCAACGCCCCCTCGATCCGCGTGGTCGATAAAAATGGCGGCCTCTTCGATCAGGAGGTCCTCTCCCCACGCTCCGGCGAAACCATGCGCCGCTACTGGGTCCCGACGGCTGCGCCCACACCAAGCCGCCAATTTTGATTCGATCGTGAAAGCGGCGAACTCAATGGGCTTGAGGACTGGAGGCCTGACCGTCACCGAACGGCAGAAGCCCCCGGAACCCCCACGACTGGCTGTCTTTTTAGCCAAATGCATCCACTTTGCTGGCCAACGGAGTCTCAACCCGCTCGGGCGATCGACCGAGAAGGGTCCCCAGTGGAGGCTCCATGCAAGAACGAATGTTGAATCGAATGCGGACCGGCTTGCTCGGCGGAATCTTCCTGCTCGGACTCTGTGGAGCCGCGCAGGCTTTCCAACCAGCCCGCCTCAAGCTTCAACTCGACGGTCTAGGGGTGGGCCACGCAACCGCCGCGCCTCCGTCCCGGATTCCCACGATGCGGATGGCAGTGCGTGCACCCGGACACTTCGCCAGCGAAGTCCTTTCGGTCTTCAAAATGCCCATCGAACGTTTT
>JAQWNI010000129.1 GCA_029268645.1 Myxococcota bacterium | reverse complement strand
GACGCCGCCGAACATTTCGAGCACCTGACTGAAGAGCTCGGCGTTATGCGGAGGATCGAGTTCGATCAGATGAGGCACGATGTCGAGGCTGGCGGTTTCGATCGGAGCGGCCCGCACGCCACCGGGCTTGATTTCCGCGATGCCCAGCTGCTCAAGCTTTTTCAAAGCCTCGCGGATGGCGCCGCGGTGGGCGCCAAAATGCTCCGCGAGATCGCGCTCAGAGGGCAGTCGGTCCCCGGCTTGGTATCGACCCCGCAAGATTTCGTCGCGCAGTTCGGCCGCAATGCGCTCCGCGACAGAGGGACTCCCGCCGCCTTTGCTCGGCGGGGCCACGGCGGTGCTCGAGCGCGCGTGGGGGCCCGGCGCCCACTCTTTTAATCGATGAGTCATCACAATCACCCGCTGTCGGTTCCTCCGATCTCGACCGAGAGGAAGTCCGACGGGCTGTGCCTCGGGGCGCGTTCGAGGTACAGCGAGGGAAGTGTCTGAAAGAGAACTCCAATCTGGTCAGACCAAATTGGTCAGACCAGATTAGCGCAGCCCCGCTCTGGAGCAAGGCTCGAGGCACTGGGGTCTGGCTAAAGCGTATTCCCGCGGGATCACTGCTGGGGTAGCGTGCCGGGGAAGTCTGGAGAGAGGTGGGGTTCAAATGGAGCTGAAAACGACCCAGTATGTCGTTCAATCCGGAGTGGCCACCCTTACGTTGGCCCGACCGGAGCGGATGAATTCCTGGACCGGTCGGATGCACGCTGAATATCGGTTCCTGCTGCAGGAGTCCGAGCGGGATCCATCCGTCCGAGCCACGGTCCTCACCGGGGAAGGGCGCGGCTTTTGTCCCGGTGCTGATTTCGAGGCCCTCCAGAGTCACGTGGAGCGAGGCGCATACGATGCGGGGACCCCGGCGGATTTGGCACGTCCTGGATATGGAGTGCGGGAAGAATTTGATGCCGACTTCGCCTTCCAGTTTGGGTTGAAGAAGCCCGTCGTTGCGGCGATCAATGGGGCGGCCGCCGGGGTGGGGTTGGTGATGGCCTGCTATGCAGACCTTCGTTTCGCCGCGCGAGACATCAAGATGACCACGGCCCACGGCCGCCTGAATCTCCCCGCCGAGTACGGCCTTTCGTGGCTGTTGCCGCGGATGATCGGTTTGACTGCAGCGAGTGATCTACTGCTCAGCAGCCGTATCTTTTCCAGTGAAGAGGCGATGACGCTCGGGCTTTTGAATGGCTTGTTTGAGTCGGAGGATCTCCTTCCTCAAACGTATGCCTATGTGAAGAAAATGATTGAGCGCGTTTCACCGAGTTCCTTGGCGGCGACCAAGCGTCAGATTTATGTCGACCTTCATCGCGATGTAGGTCGATCCGTTCACGAATCCAATGCTTTGCTCGAAAAAATGATGAAGGAAGACGACTATTTGGAAGCTGTTGCTTCTTTTCGTGAGAAGCGTTCGCCCCGTTGGAGGGGAGAGTGATTTTCTCGCATCGATCACCGGAGCGGATGAGTTGACGGATCGCTCGCCCTCCGAAAAAGATGCGGTTGTCGAGTCAGATCCGCTGCAGGCATGGGCTCCATCGCCGCGGGTGGCGACCGGATTGCTCACGTTGCTCTCGATTCCTGTTTTGCTGTTCGGACTTGATCACTATCCGGTCGTGAATGCCGACGAGGCTTTTTACCACGATGTTGCTTGGACGATGCTTGAGACGGGCGATTGGTGGAAGGTTCGAACGGGGCCGGGCGAACACGTCTACGACACTTTTGCAAATGCTCCCCTGCAGTACTGGGCACGGGGCGTCGTGATCGCTGGGTTCGGCCCCGGGTTGTTTGGGATGCGTATCCTCTCAGCTTTGGCCGGTGTGCTGACGGTTCTTTTGACCTACCGCTTGACTCTTCGCATGGCCGGGCGCAGCGCCGCTTTCATTGCAGGACTGCTCCTGCTCAGCAACTACGCATTTGTTTACATCCACAGCGGCCGCACTGGGGAACTCGAAACCGGAGTCACCCTTCTCTTGGTGGGCCTTGCGATGAGCTTCACCCGAACCCTTTACGATGAACGTGCGGGTTTTTGGGGCCATCATCTGATGTTGGTGGCGCTGCTGGCCTGGAAGGCACCGGTTCTCCCGATCCCGATTCTGGCTGAGGGAGCGGCTTTCGCGCTCTTGCCCTCTGCGCGCGCTCGAATCGGCGACTGGCTCCGGACGGGGCTTTGGATTTTCCCGTTGGCTCTGGTTTGGCATGGAGTCCAGGCTTGGCGGATGCAGGCTTATCTTCCGAAAGTTGTGGAAGCTGTGGGGGCCCAAGCCGGCGGTGCTTCCGTGGCAGATGGAATGGCCGACCGGTTTGTGTGGTATCTCGAGCGCGCGTGGTTTGGGTGTTGGCCTCAAATTGCCCTTCTCCCCGGAGCATTGCTGGCGCTTCGTCAGGGGTTTCGCGACGACCGTTTTCGTCGCGCTGACTCGATCCGGGTGGTCGGCATGTTTCTGGTTTCGGTGATCATTTTTTACTGTGCGATTTCCAAAGTCGGACCCTGGTATTGGACCCACGCTTACCCGTTTCTGGCTCTCTTGCTCGCGGTGGGGATGGTCGAGTTGGTCCGTCAAGGAGCCGAATCCATTCTCGCCCCGATGGCGTTTGCGATGGGTCTGGCATTTTTGCCCTACATCGCGCCGCCACTCTTCTCTTTCGATCCCTTCCAGGAAAGTGCGATTCGTCTGGCGATGCCCCTTGATCTTTCGGGCATCGGTCCGCTTTCTCCGTTGGCTTCAATCCTGCTCACAGCCCTTTTTTTGATGGGCCTGACTTGGGCTGCCTGTCAGAAGTCCGGGGCCGGCCCGGCTTGGCTGACTTTGGGGATAGGCGCCGTGATCGTCCTTTCCTGGCTGCGGGTGGGCGGCCCCTTGATGGATCTCCGGCGTCTTTCCCCAGAGCACACTCTTTTCGTCGAATTGATGGAACGGCGAGACCGGGGCTTGGAGCCTGTTTTTCCGATTGAGGTCGAGCCCGTCCATCCATGGATTGCCCACTACTACTTCGGCCATGACTATCAGATGAAGAGTGCGCCGACTCGACCAGACGATCCTGGGCCGCCGTTCCAGAGGTTTAGACTGGTTGGGCCTCGATCCGGCGTCATTCCCCGTAGCCCAGTGCCCGCAGCTCAGACTCCTCCCGTTCGGTGAGAGATCGCTTGGACGAGGCCGCCACGGCGGCCTGTCGGCGCTCGCCGATGAGCGCTCGATAGCGTTCGCTGCCGCTGCCAGACTGTCCGGCGAGGTTCCGGTTGAGATTTGGATCTGCATGGATATCAAATAGCCATTTTCGACCCGGGCGATAACGCTGAATACCGGTGACGAAGGGGCCATCGGCTCTTTGCTCAGTGCGGACTCCGAACTGACCGGGTCCGAGGGCTTCGATGTAATGGACTTCGCCATCTCGAAACCCGAGTTGCCTGAGATCTGTTTCGGCAAACCAGACGCGATGGGAAGGATTGGCCTCGCCGAGCGCTTGGTAGAGTCGGGTGCGATCGGGTTCACCGTCCACGGTGGCGAGAATGGCGGGTGCGATTTCCACTCCGCTGATTGGGCTGGCGACCTCGACACCCCGAGGCCAACCCGGACCTGCCCAAACAAGGGGAACTCTTAAGCTCGCGGGCCACAAACCTGCGTGCTGGTAGAAGACCCCCTGTTCGCCTAGGGCCTCTCCGTGATCGGCGGTCACCACAATCAATGTGCTCGACGCCAATCCGAGGGCTTCCACTTGTTGGATGATGCGTCCCAGGAGGTGATCCGCATAAGCGACGCCCGCAGCATAAAGAGCCTCGACATGCGCGCGATCGGTGGTGCCCTCCAACCACGCAAGGGGCGTCGGGAGGGAGCCAGGAAAACTGGGCATCGTCGGGGGGGTACTTCGGCGTGGCGGGATGTCAAAACCTCGCTGGGCCCACTCTTCTTCAAGAAAAGACTTGGGGGGACCATAGGGGGTATGGGGATCGAAAAGGTGAACCCACAAGAAAAAGGGGCGGGCAGAGGTTTTCGACCAAGACTCGATCCAGGCCACGGCGTCGTCGACGCTCGAAGCACCGTCTTGTGCATCGCCGGTCTGGGCGGGGCGGAAGCGGCCAAACCCTTGATCGAAACCGGCTCCGGGACCGAGGTGGTCCACCGTGACGGACGCGGCGGTTTGGAATCCTCTTTCAGAGAGCTGCTCAGCCAAAGTCTCGACTTCATCGGGCAGCCGATTGCGGTTTGAAAGGACCCCATGTTGATCGACAGCGAGCCCCGTCAGAATTGAAGCGTGAGACGGAGACGTAGAAGTCGCCGCACTCCATGCATTGGTGAAGCGAACCCCTTGCTCCGCGAGGGCCGCGAGGTGTGGTGTGAGGTCTGGATCGAGCGTTGTATCTGCCCGGGTGGTATCGAGTGTGACAAGGATGACGTTCAGCGGCGCGCCGGTTGTTTCTTTCTGAAGCAGAAGAGGCTCTCCCCAATCCACCGAGCTTTGGGTGTCGATCGAGGGCTGGTGGGAGAGAACTAGAGTGAGCGGGCGGTCTGGCCACGGAGAGAGATCAACCCCAAGGGTCTGCCAGCCCTCGGCCACCAGGGGTGTTTCGACCAGCGTCCGACGCCCTCCTTCTTCTGTGACGATTTCGATCTGAACGAGAGCCTCGGGATCGTTATCACTGGCAGCGCCCACCTCGAATCGGGCGGCTTTGCCGGGTGGTATCTGAAATTCGAGGGTTTCTCCGGCCCGGGTGCTCCAACTGCCGCGCACTTCGCCGCCATGCTCCACCGGCTGGCTTGGGCTGTCCGCTGGGAGAGGGGAACTGGGCACCAAGGCGGAAACGGAGGTGTAGTCGACTGGCTCTGGGGCCCGTTCACACCCCGCGCTGAACATCAGTCCAAGGGTCAGCAGCCAAGAGGCCAAGGAAATGGGCGAAATCAATCTCACGCCCTACAGGCTATCAGACTGATTGATCGGCTCGGCAGGGCGGTTCGATGCGACGCTCAGAGGCCGACCTCGTCCACTGCTTTCGCGATCCGGTCTAATTGCGGTAGCAGCGTGTCGGCATCGGCGGGGGGGAGAGTGAAGACAATTCGATTGGCACCGGCGCTTGCATAGCGTTCGATGGCGGACGGGTCAGCCTCAACACCGAAGGGCGAGATCTCTAGAGAATTGGGGTCGCGTTGTTCGGCCTCGGCCAATTGCTTGAGTTCTTTCATCTGGCTTTCGAGATCATCGCGACCGGCGATCGGAAGCCATCCATTCCCATAGCGAAGGGCTCTGCGGGCGCCGCCTGGAAAGCCTCCGCCTACATGAATGGGTGGATGAGGTTTCTGGATTGGTTTCGGCCACATATAAAGTGGGTCGAGATCGACATGGCGACCGTGGTATTCGGCTTTCTCATTCTGCCAAATCGCCTTCATGGCCTCGATGCGCTCTCGCATCAAGCGAAAGCGCCCTTCGCCCTCGGTGCCGTGGTCGTTCATTTCTTCGATGTTCCAACCGCCGCCAACCCCAAAGAGAAATCGCCCTCCAGAGATTTGATCAAGCGAGGCGACCTCTTTGGCGGTGTGGATGGGGTCCCGCTGAACGACGAGACAGATGCCGGTGCCGATCTTGAGGGTCGTCGTCGTCGTCGCGGCGGCCGTTAAAGCCACGAAGGGGTCGAGGGTTTCGAAGTACATTCTGGGGAGTTCGCCGCCCCCAGGCCAAGGGCTCTTGCGTGAGGCGGGAATGTGGGAGTGCTCAGCGACCCAGAGGGATTCGAATCCTCGAGCTTCGGCAGCCGGACCGAGCTGCGCCATCGGCATGGCCGAGGCTGTGGGAAAGATCATCAGTCCATATTGCATCTTCGCTCCCCTGTGACTCCGAAAGTCGGAGCCCTAGCAGGGTAACGAAGGGCCCCCTTAGAGGGGGGGGCCCTGCGTCGCCAGTCGAAGTCTCGATCG
>JAQWNI010000128.1 GCA_029268645.1 Myxococcota bacterium | reverse complement strand
CCCGACACCCGAATATTCCCCCTCCTTGTCCCTTTCGGACTCATCTTCTGGGCTCGTTCCGCACCGAGCACGGTCGCCATGCGGCCCGCGCAAGGGACCCTCCTCATTGCGATGGGTCTCGGTCTGGAGTTTTTCGGTATTCTCGCGGACGCTTGGACGTTGGCCCGATTGGCTCTTCCAATGACGGCAATGGGGATGGCCATGAGACTTGGCCGCCCGAGCCCACGCCTGCTTGTTCTCTTGTTCTTTTTAGTGCCGATTCCGACCTCGATCGTCCAGCTAACGACCCCTACATTGGAGTCTTTCTACGCGAGTGCGATGGTAAAACTTTTCGGATCTGGGCTAGGGCTCGATATCACGTCCTCAGGTCCTCTGCTGTTGTCACACGGCGACGCGTTGGAACTGACCGCACAAGACGGGGGCTGGGACACGGCCATCGTGCTGATCGAGGGGCTGTGGAGCCTAAGCCTATTTCGAGCTTGGCGACTCTGGCGCGTCAGCGCCCTCGCCGGGGGGGCTCTTTTGGCCGTTCCCGCGATTCAAATTCTGGCTGTCGCAATCGCGAGCATCCTCTTGATGGCCGGCCTTGTCGATTCGGCTTCGAACTGGATGCGCTGGGGCTTCCATCTTGCGCTCGTTGCCGCAGCCCTAATCCTCTTCCGCCACTGGCGACCTGGGAAGCCGCTCGATCAATCCACGACATAACCTAGTGCCTTGAGTCTCTCCAAGTACCCCTCATCTTTATCAGTTCGAATCGGAGTCGGGTCACCGAGCGGCCGATCTTCGTAGCGATCCAGCCAAGCCACCATCGGCAGTTCACCTTCCGGAGCATTCAACGCTTCGAAGAGAATGCGTCCCGGAAGATCGCGCGCCACCGGAAGCCCCATCAAATACATAATCGTCGGAAAAACATCATAAATGCTGGCACCACGAATCACGAAATCTTCTTTCACATCGGGCCCAGCCATTAGAATCAAGCCACTGCGATGATGAGTGCCAGTCTCTGGCTCCGCTCCATCGCTCCGGGGCACTGTCGCCCGCATTCCATGGTCGGAAACGATGACGACGTTCCAATCCGGCCCAGCGGCCTCCAGCACCCGACTCACCCATCCATCAATGAGGCTGTCAACGTTACGGACGACCGGGCCCAAAATACGCTGATCTTGATCGGTTTCTCCATACACCCATTGAGCAAAGAAGGGAGCCGTTTCTTGGTAGTGCCACTCCCAAAATTTATGGCCGATCGCATCAATCCCTCTTAGGTAGACACTCACCAGATCGAATCGTCCATCCTCAATGGCATCGACACTCATTTCAGTCACGAACTCGTCCCGGAGAAGGAACTCCTCGAGAACACCCAGCTTGATCGCATGTCGTTCCCCAAAACCATCAGAGGGCACCCCACCGAGTACATCCTCGACCGACGGCGCTTTCTGCGATGCTCTACGGAGAATCTCGTCTATGCGGCCTTGTTCTTCTGGGGGGTAGACGCGTTGGTCGAGTCCCTGCTGCTGAAAGCGGTCTGTCACAATCCGCCCATCGACCTCTTCTGCCGGCCAAGACGCCCACCAATAATGAAACGAAGACTGAGCACCGTAAGTCGGCAAAAGATCCCAGAAAGCCCAGGCCGTCCGACTATTGCTTGAATACGGCACGCCGTCCTTCGAGAAATCCAGGATTCCATGCTTCGAGGGTCCTCGCCCTGTTGCGATTGTCGTCCATATCACCGGCGACCATGTTGGATCCTGGGACTCAAGCTCTCCCCAAGCCGACCGCGTCTTCAAGGCTTCTAGGACCGGCATGGCCCCGGCTTCAATCGAAAGATCCAAATTGGCCCAAGAGGCAGCATCAAGACCGATCAAGAGCACCGGATGAGCCGGGCGATTGAGCTGAACGGAGGCGGAAGAAAAACTTGGAACTTGGCTTCTCCAAACCCAACCGCCCACAAGCAGCAGCAGTCCACAGGCCACAAGAATGACCCCTCGGGACCAACCGCGGTGAAGCAAGCGGTTGACCCCCAAAGCAAACCCCAGAGTCCACACTAAGAGAGCCGCCCCCAAAACCCAACCGGGGACCCAGGTGGCCGCCAGCCCCCGACGAGACCAGATCACAATGGCAACGGCCCAAACCGCCAGCACACCCAAGAGCGCTAGGGGAACCAGTCCACCCCGCTTCAGCTTGAGGCGGCGACAGAAGGGCCCCAGCACCCAACCGACGAGCCCCCCTCCAACCAATCCAACCCCGGCATGGACTAGAAGAACCGCCTCCGTCCTCGAAATTGGCCAGCCCCAAGAAGCCAACCCATTTAAAGTTGCGCTCACTGCATCCGCGGGCCAGTAGGTGGGCAGCGCAAGAAAATAATCATGCCGCTCAAGAAGAGCCCCTACCCCTAAAGCTAGACCCAGAGCGAGACCTACAGTCGCACCAGCCGTCAGACTCGAGTCATTCGTTTCAGTCGACACTACGCCCCCCCATCAAGAGCCGCCTTTTTCAATTTGCACACCTCAGCCCCTCATCATGCTGGTCTTCACCTCAAGACGCGAGCAAGCTTGGACGCTTTCTCCACACATCAAGACCCCGCGCGGTAGCCAATTTTCTGAAAAATGGCCAGAACCTCTCTCAAACGGCGCCCCCGCAACCCACCATGTGTCGGGAGAGTAAGAAGGCGCCCCGCCAGCTCATGAGCCCCTGAACACGGCCGTTCCTCGACCAGGTGAGGTTTTAGAGCTTCTAGACAATCTAGGCTTTCTGGATAAAAGGCCGTCGCCCCCGCCCCGGCCGCGGTGAGTGCAATCAGTGCCTGATTTCGAGCATCCGCGCTGGGCGCGACCACTCCCAGCCGCGGATACACTGCCACAACCGCTCCATCCGCAACCATCGGTTCAAAAAGGCTCACGGACTGAATCTCCTTGGCCATACTCTCAGCGACTCGTCGCCGACCTCGAGCGTGCTCCTCCGCATTATCTAGGCCGCATGAAAGAAGTGCCTGATTCCGACCAGCCATCCCACCGCGCTCGAAGTCCGGATCGAATCGCGTCTCACCGACGCCCAAACTCGGAACACGGCAGAGCATACGAAAGACTGACGGCCGGAGAGCGATGTCATATAGCATTGCATCTGCGATGGCACGAAAAACAGACGCCGGACCCGGCCCCGCGTCCCTTGGCCTTTCGCAGCCAGCGACCGCAGCGGCCCGATACACCGCGGCCCCTCCCCCTAATGCCGAAAGGGGCTTGCCTCTTCCGAAGCTAAGAATTCCCACCTCACCCCGTGCCCCAGCCCGTCCCCCGGAATCCGACGCGCCAAAACACTGAGCAGCGTCGTCAATCAAAGCACAGCCCGCTTCCGATACAATCGTTTTCAACGAGTCGACTGACTCAGGAATGCCGAGAAGGTTCGTCACGACGATTGCCGCGGCCCGTTCAAGCGGCAGTTTTTTGAGATCATTGATGTCGATCTGTCCCCGCAGATCAACATCGACGAGCCGTATGCGAAGCCCTGCGGAAACGGCTGCCGCAGGCACCGAATAACAGGTATAGGCAGGAATCACAATTTCGGAACGCCCTGACCGATCAGCCAGTGCACGGAAAGACCAGGCCAGAGCCGCCCGTCCCGATGTGTGGAGATCAATTTCTAATTCGGGAAACGTCTCCGCCAACCCGGATCTCACCATTTCGCGCAGCCCGTTGTCTCGGATATTCCGCACGAGGTGAATTACATTTTGAGCGGTCCAAGCGTGGCCACCGGGAGGTAGTCGAAACAACTCCCCACGCCACTGGACAGCTCTCGTCGCTGCCGTCAGCGTCGAGTCGGCTGCCATTGAACCGATCTCTGGCCGGAGAAGTGGTAAAACCACGCGACTAGCATGGAGGCATTTACTAGGATAAAAAAACCAGCAAGGCGCGGCAGTAAAAGTCGCTGAACCCGCAGAGAGAGGAGTGCCAGCCCGCCCATGCCGTAGAGGGACGCCTGCAACAAAAGCCCCCACCCCGCTGTGGGCCACGCAAAGAAAGCCACAATATTTGCCAGCAAAAGAGCAACGAGCGCGAAAGGAGAGGTGAACCGCAGCACCTTATGACCCCAGAGAGACAACGCCACCCGCCCGTACCTGGGGTGCAGCAGATCTCTGTAAGCCATGAGCACTGCTATTCCCCTTCGGACAGTCCGCACCTTTCTCGGCCACTCAGCAGCAGCGTCTTGCACGGCCTTGAAGGAGGCTTTCGCCGTGGGCTCGGAAACCGCACGATAGCCCTTTCGAGCGGCCTCAAGCGCCATACGGAAATCGCTCGCCAAATCAGCAGGCCAGGGAGTACACAAGCTCCGGCGGGCAGCAAAGAACGAGCCGGACAAACCTATCAGGCCACCTGAAACGTTCTCCATCCTACGCAGCGCCATCTCATAACGAACGTAAGCGCCTTCGCCCCCGTCCCCGTCCACCTCATCCTCACTGCTGACGGCGCCTACCCTCGGGTCTGAAAATGGTCGGACGATGCAGCGCAACGCATCAGGCGCCAAACGGGCCGACACATCCGTAAAAACAACGACATCGCCGTCTGCAAATGGAAGCGCCGCTGCTTGAGCTGATTCCTTTCCCCGATCGCCTGAGTTCGTAACGACGATGACTCGTTCATCCGAACACGCCTGAGCAATTGCTTCTGTTCTGTCGGTCGAGTGGTCCGAGGCCACGATCACTTGTAGAGACCCGGCGTAATCCGAGCCCAAGGTGTTCTCGATTTTCTTCGGCAATTCGGTCTCACCGTTATGGACGGCCACAATGACCGTCACAGAGGGGCAGCCCTCCCCTGATTGAATCGGTCGCGGCGCCCAACGAGTCAACAGACTCAGTAGGATGGGATACCCCACATAGGCGAATCCGACCCAGGCCGCGCTCAACCCCATCCCCAAAAGTGCGATGGTCAACACGACGAATTATCCTGCTTAAGAAGCCCGGACAAAGCCGTTATCCCTTTTCTGATCTGCTCAAACACAGCAGCAAAGAAAGCGTCCGACTGGCCCCATGGATCTGGGATTAGGTGGGGGGCACGCTCGAGGAAGTCCCCAACAGTCAAGACATTCGCCGCCTGCAGCCGCCAGCGCTTGTCTACAGAAGCAATATGTTGGCCTTCCATTCCCAAAATTAAATCAGCCCATTCAACCTCTGACTGGGTCAGCCGAGTCGATCGATGCTCTGATAAATCGATTCCAAACTCGCTGGCCACCCGAATCGCCGCGGGCTCAGCCGGATCGCGGCCACTTGCCGCCAGTCCTGCACTTCGTACTGATAGCCCCGGCTCAATCGTTTGGAGCAAAATCTCGGCGAAGGGACTCCGGCAAATGTTCCCGTGACAAATCACAAGTACCTTTGAAACGGTCTGAGGCACTTCAGGCGGACCTCTGAAAATACGATTCAGTTCGTAACGGAGATTCAGTCGGCCATTCTCTGTTCGGCCCATCCTCAACCAGTCCCATATGCTCGGAACTCGCATAGCTAAAGAGAGGCCCTCG
>JAQWNI010000127.1 GCA_029268645.1 Myxococcota bacterium | reverse complement strand
AAAGGGGCCCGGATCATCGCATCCCGAGCCAGTGCCGAAGAAATGGATGCTGTCCCGCCGGCTCTGATGGCCGAAATGCTGCGTCGATCTGATGAACTCGGAGCGGCCGGCACGTACTTTCGCCAAAGCTTCGGAGCTTTTGAATTCGAGGGCATCACTCCAACGCCCCCTACCGAAACCTTCGAGCGACGACACAGCGTCAGCGTCGGAAATAAATCCGTAGAGCTTCTTGAGGTCGGACCTGCCCACACCCGAGGAGATATTCTCGTCCACGTCCCTGAAGATGAGATCATCTTCACAGGCGACATTCTCTTTATCGACGGGACCCCCATCCTCTGGGAAGGCCCAATCGCCAACTGGATCACAGCCTGCGACCGGATTCTGGAGCTGAAACCGAAAATCATCGTCCCCGGGCATGGCCCCCTCACCGACCTCAAGGGTGTCCACGGCGTCCGTGAATATTTGGAATTCATCCGGGACGAGGCTCGCCTGCGCTTCGAAGCGGGTTTATCCGCCAGCGACGCCGCTCGAGATATCGCCCTCGGACGGTATTCCTCGTGGCTCGACTCCGAGCGAATCGTCATCAACGTACAGACGCTTTACCGCGAATTCGACCCGCAAACACCCCAAGCCAATCTGGTCGAACTCTTCGGCCTCATGGCGGAACTCGCAGACCGAGACAAATTAAGTTTGTAGTTCGCGGCTCGGCTTTAAGCCCGGAAGAAAACACTCGCCTAAGTCAAGCAGATAAGAGTCAGCCCGGTGGCCCGGTTTGGGCAGAACGAAGGGACTCGATCCGCTCTGTCTGCAATACGCGTTCACAGGTGACATCGATGCCAGGCCTCCAGAGACCACTGGCCGGCAAGTCGATCCCCGCTGTCTCCATGGCCCGATCCGCAGCGCGCCGTGCTTGGACGACGGCATTGCCCAACCCGGGAAGAATGCGGTTCAGGGGCATCAGTGCGCGATCGACCAAACCTTGGGCTGCACCAGCTGCCGTCACCAACGGCGCCGGCGTAATGCTTGGATCCGTCAGAGTACCTTGCACGCGAACCGAGGTGGCCACACTTTCAGGAATCGGGTCCTTAAAGACTGGTGTCAACATCACTTGCACTCGCTCGGTCGCCATATTGATGTCTCCGACCCCCAGAACCTGCTTGTCCTCCGTGTCGAAAAGAACAGTTTCAAGCGCCACAAGGCCATTTCGGGCAGATGCATCCACAATCAGACATTCGACCGGTTCAAATTCTCCTTCGCGAACGCGTCGGGCCGTTTCCGTGCCGAGATCCAGTTGCAAAGCATGACTGTATCGACGCGAAAGCCCTCCCGCGCGGCCGTAGAAAAACATATCACCACCCAAATTCGCGCCGAGTTCCCGGGCTGTTACGCCCCGAGAATCCACATCGGCCACGACTTGGGCCATCCCATCCGCAAAGGGTTTTTCAACAAACTGAGCCAGAACACGGTCGACCCGTATCCCATCTGCATTCAAGTTGAGTCCAACTTCCGCGGGCACCTCACGAGCATCAATACGGAGATTGGCGTTAAGAAGACCGCCTTCATAAGTTAGACCCAGGTCACGAACATCGAGAATCCCCTCCCGGAGGCGGCCCCAGATTCTAAAGTCAGTGACCTGAAGGCCCTCCCGGCCGACCAATTCATCAACCTGTACAACCAGGTCGCCGTCGATCTCGAGCAAATCTTCAAAGGGGATCACCTGGTCGAACCACCGCGAACCCTCTTCTGACTCTGTCTCCGGGCTCTGCGGCCTGAGACCGAGATCTTGCAGAAGGAACCGCTCGGCCATCAGGTTGGCAGTCACGTGGGGTCGATCTGGATGGGGCTCAACACGAAAGACGCCTCCTAAGCGGCTCTCGCCGAGCAAGACGCGCAGGTCATGACCGTTGAGGGCGTCACCATCCGCATGCACCTCTGCGCTCAATTCGAAGGGGCCAACCGCGGGGAGCGACCGCCCTACGAGATCCCCCACCACAGCGAGATCCTGCGCGCTGACCGCAGCAAAGAGCTCAGTGCCCACCACGGTATCCCGCATCGGCATATCGCCGCTGAGGCCAATAGAGAGACGCCCGGGCGTCCCCGCCACGGCCTGCATATTCTGAAAAACGATCTGATCCGCGTCGCCCACCATCTCGCCTGTTAAACGAAGTCGCTCCAACCCAGACAGGGGCATGTTGGCCCTCACCATCAAGGGGCCGAGGTCGTCGCTCCCCGCTTCGACCTCAAAGTTGATCCCTTGGGGCTGCGGAACCAGGGAACGAATGCCACCGGTTGCCCGAAACCAGTCAACATCATCGTGGCCAGCCGTCGCCTCGACTGAATCGAGCGTCCATTCCTTATCCCGACCTTTCAGATGGGCCTTAACCTTGGCCGGGCCAATCGCCATCACAAGCTGTTGCAGCCGAAGGTCTGGTCGGCCCAAGCGAATCACGGGCCGGCCAGGCCGAAGAGATGAAACGACCTCTTCGACCACCTGAGTCACATCTCCCGCGCGAGGCGCTTCGACTTCCAGCCAAAGGTCACCTGCCCATTTTTTATTGATCCGTCGAACATCTCCCTCGACGCGAAGATCATGTCCCTCGACATGCTCTGCCTGAACCTTCACATCCTCAAAGGCGATGCCCGGCCATTGTCCACGCAATGCCCCCGTACCCGAGGCCGGACCAGCCTGGGGATGTGGGATTCTCAGCCGGCTTGTCACCCTCGCGAGATCGGGTGTTTTCATAGTGAGGGCGAGGTCGATTTCCTTCACCTTCACTAAGTCACCCACGACACCACGTCCCTCCAGTGAACCGGTCTCCGGCCCAGCGATCCGGGCGATGACTTCCTCAAAGCGGACACGCCCATCTCCGCCCAGGAGCCTTCCCGTGAAATCAAACGCACCGATGCCCTTCAATCGCAACTTTGGGTCCATCGAAATCAGATCCCGCAGCTGACCAAAATCATCGAGGTGACCCGAAACTTGAAGGTCAACCCGAGCTCGCCGACGGGGTTCATCCAGCCCTCCAGAAGCCACTAAGGACAGCGGCCCTAGGCTCGCCATGGCCTGCAGGTCCACATGTGACCAATCCCCGAGAAGCACCCTAGGCTTCAATTCCTGCGTGACGGCCGAGGCCTCAAAGGTGAAGGGATCATCCTGCACGTGACCATGCGCACTCAGCAGAAGATGTTGCCCGCCCTGACGGGCATCAAGATCCAGCCAGTCGACACCCATCACGAACGACCAATCTGACATTTCGGTCTCGTAGGTCACCCGAGCTTCCTCGATCAGGATATCTTCGAGAACAACCGAGTCCAGACCCGAGGGAGCCGATTGGGAAGCGCGCTCTCTACGTAGCTGCCAATTGCCCACGCCATGCTGGTTCCGCCGCAATTCCAACAAGAGGCCAGACGCTCTGACTTGGGGGATGACGATACGGCCCTCACGAAGTGAACGCGGAACGTCCGCCTCGAACGCAACGGCTTCGAGCCGAGCGAGAGGCCTCTCGACCTCACCCGCCGGATAGATGACGAGTTGAGAAACGACGACCTCCGGTCTCCATCCCCACTCGAATTGCAGCGGTGCCTCGATGCGAACATCAAGGCCCAGGGCTCCGGCCAGAGCTCGCTCCAAATCATCCCGCCCGCCATCAAAATCGTACAAGCGGACGACAACGAACGACGTCAGAGCCAGCAATAGCAAAGCCAAAAGAAACGCCAGGAACGCCCGGCGCACCACTTTCCGCAAGGACGGCGCCCCCCTTGGCCACTGCCTCCCCTGCAGAGCCGTCCCTATAGTGACATACCTCCCCAGGCGCCCCACATCCTCCCGCGACCCGCCGGGGACTCTTCTCGAGACCGCTTACCCGTGGGGGAGTAGCTATTTCGCGGGCTCGTCAGCGGGCTACGGTCGGAACCAAGCGAAAACCAAGGGCCAATGCGCTTCCGTGCTTAACCGGCCCAAGGAGAGCCCAGCATGCTTCTCGTCAGCCAAACTTACTGGGCAGGGGCCCCATTCCATTTTCGTACCCCGCCCCAAAACGCTCGGGTTGAGCCCCTCCTTCTCCGCTCGGAAGACCACCGCGAGTTAACGGCTCTCTGGTGGACCCCTAACGCCCAGCCTATTCCTCGAATAGCCGTGGTCGCCATGCATCCGCGCGTTGATTTTACGCGTCACTATAGTTTCCCCCGCCTCCTCGATGCGGGCATCGGATGCCTCGGCGCCAACACTCGCAACCCGAACAACGACACGGACACCGTGCATGAGTCGATCCTTCTGGACGTGGCGGCCTGTGTCGCCCACCTCAGAGATGTCGGTGTCCAAAAAGTGGTCCTACTCGGAAACTCAGGAGGCGGGTCATTGTTCGCCTTCTATCAGGCCCAAGCTGCTCGCTCACCGGAACAAAGACTCCGCAAGACTCCGGCGGGTGCTGCCACTCGACTCGAGCAGTCGTCTCTCAGCCCGGCAGACGGAATGATCTACGTTTCGGCCCACAAGGGTGAAGGTCGGGTCATGAACGAATGTATCGATCCGGCCGTCGTCGATGAGAGCGCACCGCTCATCAGCGAGTCCTCCCTCGACATGTATGACCCGGAAAATGGTTTTCAACCCGCCCCGCAATGGTCTCGCTACGCACCGGAGTTTGTGGCCCGCTACCGGGCCGCTCAGATCGATCGAGTCCGGAGACTCGATGCCTTGGCGCTTCATGCCGTCGAGCAGACTGTCTCGGCGGAAAACCTTCACGCCGACCCTGACTTTCAAAAACAGAGTGCCAAAGAACAGCGTTCCATTCTTTTACGGGAGGCCTTTGAACCCGTCATGGTGATCTATCGAACCATGGCGAATCTCCACTACGTCAACTGCACTCTGGACCCATCCCCCCGCGAATACGGGTCGCTGCTGAGCGACCGCCCCGATTTGATGAATATGGCGTTAATGGGCTTTGCTCGGCTCTGCACCCCAAGAGCGTGGCTCTCGACATGGTCGGGGATCACGTCCCGGGCCGACATGATTCAAACCTTGCCTGAGATCATGGAACCGACTCTTCTGGTCCATGCAGGCCGGGACCGCGAAATCTATCCCGAGACGGATGCCCAGCCACTCTTTGAAGCAGTCGCCGCCCCGGACCGCACCTTTCAAGCTTTCGAGCGCGCAAGGCACTATTTCGAGCCGGACTTCGGATCCAAGGCAGCCCCCGATGTCGAGGCCCTCATGGACGCGGTTGTCCCCTGGATCCTCGAACGCTTCGGCTCCGCCTAGTCCTCCAAGCCGACGGCCCAGGCCTCCTCACTTCACCTGAGGGGGGGGACAATGCACCGGGCAAAAAAGCGCCCGGGGGAGAGATGGGTTCTCCGCCCGGGCGCTGAGCCGTTCTTTCTTCCGTTGCGTTCGACGTGGCGCTCGTCGACGAGCATGCAGTCCCTATTCCATTGGGGGGAACGAGGGTCTTCTCGCCGCGTGCTTGCGCGAATGCGCTCCTCACGAAGCCGCTGCGACCGAACGGCAGGTGCAAATTGAATGTGCCCCGATCCCCAGACGTTTGCAAGATAAAAATCTATTTAGGGGCTCAGGGCCCCCTATTCCCAACCTCGCCCGCGCAGCAAACCTGGCGAGCCGAAGTCTCTCCCCGAGGGACTTGAAGCCGGGGGGCCGACTCGCCGGCTCCGCAGGGATCAACGGCCCAAAACGCTGTAGCCTCGCGCCGTGGATATTCAGTCACTGCTTCAACGTCCAGCAATGACCCCCTTCAGTCCAGGCACCGGGCTCCCTTGGAATGAACCGGACTTCAGCCGGCGCGTACTGAAGGCGCATCTCTGTCAGGATCACGACCGAGCCAGTCGCCGCTTCGAGATCATTGACCAACAGGTCGCGTGGATTCATGAATCCCTCCTCGGCCGCCAGCCCGGGCGGATTCTCGACCTAGGATGCGGGCCGGGCCTCTATACCCAGCGTCTGGCCCAAAGAGGGCACCAATGCACGGGGCTCGATGTATCACCGGCCTCGATTCAGCACGCGAAGGCCCACGCCGATCAAGCTGGAGAAGACTGCGAATATCGGCAGATTGACCTACGGAGTGCCGAACTCGGATCAGGCTTCGACATGGTCATCATGCTCTTTGGCGAGTTCAATACGCTTGCGCCCCTGGAAGCCGCAGGCCTGCTCCATCGCGTTCAAGCCGCTCTCTCACCCTCCGGTCGGGTTCTTCTGGAACTCCAATATGAAGACGACATACGAGCCCTCGGCGAGAATCCCTGCGAGTGGTCTACAGAGCCAGAGGGACTCTTCGCAGAAGACCCCTACGTCCTGCTCCATGAAAGCCAATGGCACGCTGCAGCCCGGGTCACCACCGAGCGCTACTGGGTATTTCCCGAGCGAACTCCTGCCCGGGTCTACTCGCTCCACACCCAAGCCTATTCGGATGCCACGCTGGAGGCGGTTTTCGAAGGTGCAGGCCTATCCATCACCGGCCGCTATGAATCCATCAGCCCGCAACGGGAAAGCGATGTAGACCTCTTCGCCGTAGTCGGAACCCGACCCACCCTTTCGACCAAAACGTCTTAATATGACTGGATGAGTCACTTGCAAGCGGCAGGTCACAATCCCACCGGCTATTCCAAGGCTTACCTTCGCTACGCCCTGGGCCTTCTCACCACAGTTTACGTGGTCAACTTTGTAGACCGTCAGGTTCTGTCGATCCTGATGCAATCGATCAAACAAGACTTAGGGCTTTCTGACCTTCAGCTCGGCCTTCTCTCAGGAACCGCTTTCGGCATTTTCTACGCCACGCTTGGTGTGCCCATTGCGCGGGTCGCGGACAGAGTCTCACGGAAAGCCGTCATGGCGACGAGTCTCACTATTTGGAGCGCCATGACCGCACTCTGTGGTTCTGCTTCGAGCTTTCTATCTCTGCTGTTTTTTCGGATCGGGGTCGGGGTGGGGGAAGCCGGAGGTAGCCCCCCCGCCCACTCCATGATTTCAGACCTTTTTCCAGCTTCTCAACGCGGAACCGCCATGGGAATCTTTTCGCTGGGCGTCCCGGTCGGCATCATGGTCGGCTTTCTTGCCGGCGGCTTCATGAACGACATTCTCGGCTGGAGGGCAGCCTTCATCCTGGTGGGCGCACCCGGTATCCTCTTGGCCGCCATCGTCGGCCTCACTCTTCGAGAACCACCTCGGGGAATCAACGAAACGCAGGCCCCCGCCCCAGAGGACACCGCAGCTCCCAGCGCGCGGGAGGTCCTTCGCTTTCTTTGGAGCAGTCCCTCCTTTCGTCACAACGCCTGGGGTTCGGCCCTCTATGCATTTGTCGGATACTCGACGACGACCTGGGCGCCGGCCTTCCTCGAGAGATCCCACGGGATGACGACCAGCCAGGTCGGAACCGCGCTGGCGCTCCTCATCGGCATCGGCGGCGGACTCGGGATCTATCTTGGAGGCGCGCTGACCGACCGCTTTGGGATTCGGGATGAACGGCTTCGCATGCGAATTCCTGCCTACGCGATGTGGCTTTCCGTACCCTTCGGCTTCGTGATCTACACCACGAATCAGACCCCACTGGCTTTGGCCCTTTTCATCGTCCCGACCTTTCTCGGCCTGATGTATCAGGCCCCTTCCCTTGCTCTTGTGCAGTCCCTGGCCACCCCCAAAATGCGGGCGACCGCCTCCGCCATCCTCTTGTTCATCATTAACATCCTAGGCCTCGCGATAGGACCACCCGCCACGGGTTTTCTGAGTGACCAACTCACCACCGCCTATGGAGACGATGCTCTCCGCTACGCAATGTTGCTGACCTCACTCGTTCTCGTCGGCGCCGGTTACCAATTTTGGCGGGCCTCTCAGACGGTCGCAGAAGACCTCCGTCATGCGTCTGCCGCCAGTCAACGAGAAGCCGAGGGACTCCCGCTCCAGTTGTAAGGCCCCCCACGTTCAGAACCTTCTTCGCTCGAAGATTTCAGCCCAGGAACGCCATCGCAGCCGCCCAGCCCCATACGGCCAGTAAAGCCCCCATGCCTGCTCGAAGGGCACGAAGCGCGGACCGAGACCGAGCGCGCTCTTCTACCGCAAACCAACCGCGTGCGAAGGCCACCGCTAAAATCGGAGTCGCCGACAAACCGTAGGATGCGCGAGACTGGCCGAAGAAGGGCAACGCCAGCGTCGCAAAGAAGATCGCAAAGAGCAGAGCCGCTCCGTAAACGAGCGGAAGCGCCAACCCCATCGCTCTTGACTCGGAGCCGCTTCGTAGAACATCACGTCCCCAAAACCCAATTCCCAGAAGTATCAGAGCCAGCATTGGCAGAGCAGTCCAATACCCTACAGCCATCCATTCCAGATCCCACGGAACCAGGATATCCGGAACACCGGGCGCACCCGAGAGCAAACCATCGCCCCAGAGAGTCGAATACAAACCATCCCAGAAAGAGGAAAAACTCGAGTAGAAGGGCTCCGTAAGCGATCGCCCAAATGAAAGGTAATAGTCCACACTATGAAAACCGGGCGGCGACCACCAAGTGCGCTTGGGTCCCGGCAAGTCCCAATTCGGCACCAAGAACCGGCCGAAGAGAACCCAATTGCGAGCGTAATACCAGCCAGAGATGGCGAGCACTGGGGCCAAAAAAAAGAGCAGCTCCCGTACGCGAGTAGAGCTCTCCCGCGAAGGCCCGCCAGAGAGACGGACCATGACAAAAGCCAAAATGACCACGGCCGCAACCAGGGCCGTGTACTTCGTCAACAAAGCAAGCCCCAACCAGATAGAAACCCATACCAAGCCTCGTGAACTGAGGCTCCTTTGGCCCAGAACCTGCGCAGCCTGAACAACAGCCCCGGCGGCACAAAAGGCCAACCAGCCCTCGTTCGAGACGGTTCCCGCTAATCCCAAGTTCACCGGCAAAAGCGCAGCAAAAACAATCGCCAGCCCCTGCACACCCCGCTGCTCGGGATTCGCCCATCGGGCGAGACGGCCGGACCAGAACACCACTCCTAAACCCGCGATCAGCGCGGGAAGCCGAATGGCCCAAAGAGAACCGCTCCCCTCCAGGCCCCGCCCCAAGTGGTGAAGAACCGCCACCACGCCGTGGTACAAAGGCGGGTGATAGGCTGACCAACCATCAGTCGCAATGGGCAGTCGACCGGAACCGATCCAACCAACGACTTCCAAATGGCTTCGGGCATCAAATCCCGCCACCAACGGGATCTCGACGCTCCTCGCCCAAAAAGCACCCCAAAAGAACAACACTGCAGCCCAGAGCCCTGCCAATCCCCAGCGGCCAAGCATCGAACTCATCGAGGTCGCCCAGAAGCCCAGCAACGCACCGGCGCTCGCCACACCGACTAAGACCCAACCGTATCGCTCGAAGCCTTGTTTTGGGGTGGGTAGCCAGTCGTTCGCCGGATGCCGACGAATGTCCCGCGCCGGGATCGCCGGCCCCCAAGGCCCAGCCCCCACCTGGGCTTCAAAATCAGAGACGCTGCCCCGCATGCGCCCCTCTCGCCCACTCAGATCCATTGAAATCAGAGCAGGCCCCTGGCGGTTTCTGACTTCGACGACAAGCCGATTCCGACCCGCCTTCAGAACAGACGTCACATCTTTAGCCTGGAAGACAGACCAACGACGTTCTGGATCGCTTTCGAAGACCACCGGCATGCCATTTAAATGCACGAAAAAACGGCCGAATGCCCTCAGGCGCAGTTGCACTTGCTCAGGCACTGCTCCTTCAATGTCCCAGGATGTTCTAAATCGAATCCGCCGCGCCCGCTCGGAACCCCACTGTCGATTCATCGCCGAAAAGGGCTCATCCGCCATGACCCAGGGGGCCGTGGCATCCGAAATCAGAACGCGCCCTCCACTGAAACCCAGCAGGCGGCCAACCGCCAGTCCGGACCCTAGGCACACCGCGAGAGCAAGAGCGACCCATGCGGTTCGAGACATGTGGTCATTATAGGGCCCGGCCCGATTGAAGCCCGCCTCGCTTGATCGGCCAAGCTAAGGTGAGCCTTTCACGTGCAAAAGGATCCTCAGAACCCCAGCGCATCCACGGACCTAGCCGCTTACAGGACCAAGGCCTTGGTCCTGAGCAGTGCGCGTCGGCTCACAGAGCCGCTTCGTCAGCCCTGAGCGTCCAGTTCTTCGTCAATGCGCCGCTTAAAGTCAGCAAACGGCTTGGCCCCGGAAACAAATTTTCCATTGATAAAAAAACCGGGTGTTCCCGTCACGCCGAGCTGCGACGCCTCAGCCGTGTCTGCATCAACACGTTTCTTGATCTCAGGAGAAGCCATGTCAACCTTGAATTGCTCGACGTCGAGACCAATCTGCCCCGCGTATTCCACGAACTTTTCCTCGGTCAACTCACGTTGGTTCGTAAAAATGAGATCGTGCATTTCCCAGAACTTTCCCTGCGACTTGGCGGCTTCCGATGCAGCGTGCGCCATCGGGGCCTGCGGGTGAATCCTCAAAGGGAGATGTTTAAAGACGATACGCACATCATCTCCATAGGCTTCTTCAATCTGATCCAGAGTCGGGTTGACCCGCCCACAAAAGGGGCACTGGAAATCGGAGAATTCGATCAGCGTCACTGCCGCATCCTCAGGGCCAATCGAAGGAGATCCAGCGGTGTTCACCTTATGAACTTTATTCGGATCAATTCCACGCCGACGCGGCGCTTCCCGCTTGGCCGGGCCAGCCGCCAGATCCAAGCCCGCCACAGCTTCCCCCAAGTCAGCGAGCTGGCTACTCGCGGCATCCAATGACTGCACCATTAAGTACGAGCCACCCAGCACACTCAGACCGAGAATCGTCGCTGCGATAATAATCGCGCTTCCGTTGCTCACGGAAAACTCCTTCTTCGTTGACCCTAGAAACACCTCTCCGAAAGCCCCAAAGATCGACTCGAGAGATCACCAGGGTAGCATTGACTCCAGCCGATCCCACGACTCCTGCGTCGGCCAGCCCCCAAAATTGCGTTGACCAGATGGGCGCACCTAGACCCCGGCTTCCAGGCGAGTTTTAGAGTTCCTCGTCATCGTTGATTGCCTTCAAACAAATTGGGTGGGGCGCCCACTCCGGCCCCCCCTCCCATCCGGGCAATTTAGAAGCCTCACGGATCCAGGAGTCGGCGAGGGATTCTTCGACAACGACATGATTCCCATCGAATGCCTCCACGAGCGCATCCCAGAGTTCTTGCCCCCCAGAAGCCCACCATTCGGGGCACGGATTCTCAAAATCCACAGCCAGCCGAATCATCCCATCATTCACGTCCGATCCTCCAATCCAAAGCCTAGCCATTAGGGTGGAAGCCGCGAGTCAAGTCCCTTTCAAAAAGGCTTCCGGCCAGCCATATATCTCTAAATCTACGCGACCCCTTGCGTCAAACACCACCCCTTCAGCGCAAAGCATTGAGCGCTGAAGCGGCGCCGCGCCCAATTCTCCTCGAAGGCTCACTTCCCCGCGCGAATTCACCACTCGTTGCCAAGGAACATCGCGCTTTCCAGCATCCAGCGAATGCAGCGCGTAGCCGACTTGGCGAGCGCCTCGAGGTAGTCCAGCGAGTCGAGCTACCGCCCCATACGTCACCACCCGTCCCTTCGGCACCCGGCGCACAACGGAATAGATCCGCGTGTACACCTCCGAACCGGTGGCTCGACTCATACTTCTCCGCCCCCTGAAGCCTTCGACAAAAGCCCGCTGTGCCGGAGCAGAGCCTCGGGCTGCGGCTCCCTCCCTCTGAAATCACGGAAAACGTCCATCGGCGCTCGAGCGCCCCCTTCCGCCAAGACCGATTCTCGAAAGCGTCGACCGAGTCTCTGCACCTGATCTTCATTCCCGAGACCCACTTCCTCGAAAGCGCCAAATGCATCAGCCGAAAGCACTTCGGCCCACTTATAGCTGTAGTACCCCGCCGCGTATCCTCCTGCAAAAATATGACCGAACCCACAGAGAAAACGGTCCTCCGCAAGCGGCGCTAGGACAGAGGTCGTCTCGGCTATATCGGTCCGAATATCGAAGGGGGTTTGCTCACCGCCCGGCAAAAAATCACCATGCAGGGAGAGGTCCGTGAGAGCAAACTCTAATTGTCTCAGCATCGCGCTGCCGGCGCGAAAGGTTTGCGCATCGCGAATCTTCTCGAATAAATTGCCGGGAAGCCGCTCTCCAGTTTCGAAATGCCCGGAGATTTCATCCAAAGTGTGACGATCCACGCACCAGTTCTCCATGAATTGACTGGGCAACTCAACGGCATCCCATTCGATATTGCGAATTCCGGACGCCAAGCCCTCGTCGACTCGAGTGAGCATGTGCTGCAACCCATGACCGAACTCATGAAACAGAGTTTCGATCTCTGAGAAGCTCATCAGCGCGGAATGACCTTCCACGGGCGGCGTCTGATTACAGACCAAATACGCCACGGGCCGCCGGACATCCTCACCTGGGCGTGAGAGCCGAAGGCTCCGCCCGACACATTCGTCCATCCAAGCACCACCTCGCTTTTCACCGGGGCGAGAAAACGGATCGAGAAAAAACGAAGCGATGGCGTCTCCGCCTTCATCCCGAACCCGGAAGAAGCGGACATCCGAATGCCAAATCGCTGTCTCGCCGTCAGCTGGCTCGACAGTGACCCCGAACAATCGTTCGGCCAAACTAAAGAGTCCCTTCAAAACCCTGTCAAAAGGAAAGTAGGGCCTCAAATCCTCTTCACTGTAGTTAAATCGATCCTCGCGCACCCGCTCTGCGTAGTAGGCCACATCCCATGGACGAATGGCTTCGTCTTGGAGCCCCCCACGCTCTCGCGCATAATCTTGAATTTCCTTGAGATCTTTCTGCGCAGCCGGAAATGACGAAACTCGCAATTGCTCCAACAGCACTTCGACCGCGTGATCATCCGGCGCCATCTTACTGGCCAGGCTCAACTCCGCGTAGGTGGCATAACCCAAGAGTTCAGCCATTTCGCGGCGTAGGATCAGAATCCGATCTATCAGCGGAGTATTGTCAACGGAGCCAGAGCTGGCTTTAGCCACATGTGCTCGGTACAGCTCCTCTCGAACAGATCGATCGCGGCCATGCTCGAGGTAAGGGGTCAGGCAAGGCGCATCAAGAGTCAACCGCCATGGGCCGAGGGCCGCGCTGGCCTCGGCCTCGCCTGCGGCTCGAGCTGACTGGGCGGCGAGTTCGCGCAGCGAGTCGGGGGTGCCCTCCATCTGAACGGGATCTCGCAGCACTAGGGAGAAGCCACGCGTCGCTTCAAGAACATTCTGACTGAATTGGGTGGCCAATTGGGCCAACTCTTGAGCCAGCGCCTTGAATCGCTCTTGTTCAGCACCCTCCAGCGCAACACCCGCGTGCCGGGCTTCTCGAATCAGTCCATCCACGACGCGTTTCTGAACCGGCTTCAGCCCTTCAAATACTGGTCCCTCTCGCAATGAGACAAGACCCCGATAAAGAGCTTGACTCTGCCCCAGCCTTAAGCCGAAGGCCACCACGTCGGCCTGTACGGCGTCGTGGGCTTCGCGAAGGGCGTCACTATTCTGGACTCCCATAAGGTGTCCGACAATTCCCCAGCAAAAAGCAAGGCGATCGGTAATCGCTTCCAGCGGACCTATTAGGTCCTCATAGCCGCTCGGCGACTCAGCCTCGAGAGCCTCGAGTTCAATCGCCAGCTCGCCGAGGAGTTGCTTCAGACCAGGCTCGACCACCTCAGGACCGATCTCATCGAATCGCGGCAGACCGGATAGATCCAGTAATGGATTTTCCTCAGCTTTCAACTCGTCCCTTTCCAAGGATACCTGCAACACCCGTCGAACCGTCTAACCGAGAGCCAGCACGCCACCGGTCGTGTCGACCACCCGATTCACTGAACAAGGATCCCAAAACAACAACACATCCGTTCACCAACAAACCGATCACCCCAACATGGACGCCCCCCCACTGACTCGTCCCGGAGAGCGTAGCGATCACAGCGAACCCTGTACCGGCCAATAACCCCGCCAAGGTCGCGCGCGCTGACTGCCGCCGCCAATGTAGAGCCATCAAGAATGCCGGTACACATTGAATCAACAGCTCCATCTTGAGTTCAATCAACCGCCAAAGAGTAATGTCCCTCTGGAGAGCAATCGGAATAATGAGCACCAAAACAAAAGCCGCCAGCAGCTTACCAAGTCTCGTCTGACGAACGTCAGCCCCTGTCTTTCCCAGCAGATCTCGCGCCATCACTGATCCGAGCGATAGCAAGCACGAGTCAGCCGTTGACATGATGGCCGAAAGAGCACCAATAAAAACCAGCACAGCAGCCAGACGACTACTCGCACCTTCCTCGGACCACTCGACCAAGAGAGCGGGCATAACGCCGTCCGAAGCCACGCCGCTTGCTAGGTCAAGGCGTGGAATCGCAGCCACGCCAATCAAGGTCACGACAAGTGTCGTCGCTAAGGGCATGAAGGTCATCCAGACCAAAGAATGGGTCAAAACACGCCCACTCTTTGCGGCATAGATCCGCTGAATAGCTTGGGGGTAAATTACACTGGCGAGGCCCAGGAGAACAATCGTGCTGAACCAGTTGGCGATCCCCTGCCCGTCAGGCAAAGCCACCGCTGAAGGCCGGGCAGCGGCCACTGACTCAGTCACCGCCGTCAATCCGCCGGCGCTACTCATCAACCAAGCCAATAAGGTCGTTAGTCCGGCCAGCATCAGAATGCCCTGAGCCGCGTCGGTCCAGGCCACGGCGCGCATGCCTCCGCGCGTTTCATAAAAAAGAATCATTCCCGCCAAACCCACGACGCCCCAGCTGTAAGGAATTAAGTCTCCGGTCACGAGGCTTGCCACTTCGCCCATTGCTTTGAGGCTGGCGAGCAAGAAATTAGCCAGGGCCATGATCATCAGAACCGAAACCGCTCGCGTCAGGCCGACACCCCACCGGTCATCACGGAAACGATCGCGCACCCAGTCTCCTGGCGTGACATAACCCCTCTGAACAGCGGCCGGCCGTAGCTTGGGCACCAGAACATGAAACACCACGACGATCGCCATCATGAAACCGGTTGACATAATGAAGTGAAAACCAGTCCGGTAGGCTTTCCCAGGATATCCCAGCAAAGAATTCCCCGAATAGGCGGTGGCATAGAGGGTCAGAAAAAGGACAAAGACACCCAGCTCCCGGCCCCCTAGGAAATGGTCGCTCGGCGAACCGTCGCGCCGCATCCGGCTCGCAACCTCGCTGACGCCGAGCAAAAGCGCGACATAAACCACCAGCGCGACGACGCCCATCTCAGAAAAATTCACGGCACATTCCTATCGGGAGACGATTCCGGCCGCTCAGACAGGGTCAAGGGGAGAGCATCACCGTCATCGACGTCGGTCAGCCTCCAGGCAAACGCATTGAGAATGGCGACCAGCGCATAGCAAGCAACGGATACCGCCACCCAATCCGGCAAACCCCACAGGAGCCGAAGTCCCCCTTCCGAGGTTCGGTACCAGGGGACCGAGACGAGGTAAAGTAACCCGATTGCAAGCAACAGATATCGACGGCGACGGCGACGGGTGGCCCGTTGCTTTTGATTCATCTCTTCTCCCAAGCAACCGCCCATACCATAGATGTAGCACTGGCCCATAGGCGTTGACATTTGTTCGTCACGAAGTCAAACCAACGGTTCAATGCAGTCGGGCGCATCGTGCCGGGGATTGTTCACATGGACTCCGACCTCAAATGACTCAAGAGTGTCCTTGACAGCCGGCCTGAGCAACGGCGCAAGCCGGCTACGGTCCGCAAGCAACGGATCAAGCCAAAGAGACCAACCCTCACGTTCCAGAAGCACCGGCATCCTATGATGAATGGGAGCCACGTCTGCATTCGCTGTTGTCGTCAACACCGTACACGAATCAATCGATTCACCCGTCCCTTGGTCGGTCCAACTTTCCCATAGCCCGGCCATCATTAGCCCACCCCCATTTTTCCCCCGAAAGAAGAACGGCCTTGCGGGAGCGCGACTCCGCGAGCCAGACGCTGCGGGCCGAAGCCACTCATAGAATCCGTCTGCAGGGATGAGGCATCGGCGTTTATGAAAAGCCGTTCTAAAAGAGGGCTTCTCGGCCACGGTCTCAGCGCGCGCATTGATCATCCGATGCCCGACCGACGCTTCCCGTGCCCAAGAGGGAATCAGGCCCCATCGAAGTCGGGCCAATTGCCGAACGCCTGCTGGGTCTGAGCGAATGGCCAGAACATCCTGACTGGGGGCCAGATTGTATCGAGGGGGCCATTCGAAACCCGTCTCGCCTTCCAACCCCTTCAAACCTTCCACGATCTCCGCTGCGGAGCGGGTCAAGACCATGCGGCCGCACATTTCGTTTGCCTCTCAGACCAATTCAACCAGACTGCTAGGATACCGACCAGCGGCCGCAGCCCAAGCCGAGCCCGGAGACCGATCCCCGAAATGAGTATCAAAGAGCACACCTCACCGGACAGTTCCCCCGAGCCTTCGAAACCGGCACACGGTCATGTGCTCGCCGAGAGTGAAAGCCTGCCGCTTCCGACCCTAGTAGTCCGGAGCGCTCTAGGAGGTCTTCTCATGGGGCTGGCCAACTTGGTCCCCGGCATTAGCGGAGGCACCATGCTTTTGGCCGCCGGGGTTTACCCCACTTTCATCGCCTCGATTGCCGAACTCACAACACTCCGGATCCGACCAAGGGCCGTAGCGGCCCTGATTTCCATCGCCGGAGCCGCCGGACTTTCAATTCTCTTACTCGCTGGAACCATGCGGAGCCTCGTAATCGAAGAGCGCTGGATCATGTACAGCCTTTTTATTGGGTTGACCTTGGGAGGAGTGCCTCTCGTGTGGCGCCTCGCGCGCCCCCTCTCCTCGGGACTGGTCGGCGGCACATTGGTCGCCTTCGGACTCATGGTTGCCATGGCGTTCGGGACCGAAACACAGCGAGCAGGCCCGGCGGACCCCCTGCTTCTGGGCCTTTCGGGCTTGGCCGGTGCCTCGGCCATGATTTTGCCGGGTGTGAGCGGCGGCTACCTCTTGCTCCTCCTCGGTCAATACGAGCCGATCTTGGCCGCGATTGACGGACTCAAAGAAAGCCTGCTTGGCCCAGGCGGTCCTTCAAGCGATTTACTCGGCGACTCGCTGCTCACCTTGCTCCCGGTCGGTCTCGGGGTCTTGGTCGGCATCATCGGGGTCAGCAACGCGGTACGGTGGCTGCTCGATCGCTTCGAGAAGCCCACACTCGGTGTCTTACTCGGTTTGCTGCTCGGCAGCGTGGTTGGCCTGTACCCCTTCCAACAACCAAGCCAGCCTGATCCGGGCTTCGTTCACCGGGGCCAGGTTCTGGATGTGTCAGCCATCGCCCAACTGGAGGAAAAACACTGGCCCCTTCGGCGATTTGATCCCAGCGCGGGCCAGACCACAGGGGCCCTGGGTCTAATATTCCTCGGCCTCGGCGCCACTTGGCTCATCGACCGCGTGGGCAGCGACTAGACCAGGAAGACCCAAGGACAGGAGAACCTCGGCACTTTTTTTCATCTCCCGTTGGCGCCGACAGCTCACGCCGTCCGCAACTCCGCTGCGACGGGTTGGGCTAAGCCCTTGCCCGAATAAGCTTTTCCCCTGCCCCCCTCCCAACCACCCGTCGCGCGCACATATCTTGCAGACTCATTCGTGGAGGAGGAATTCGGGATGCCCAAGAATCCGACCCAGGGGCTTTACTTTATGCTCGGCTTTTTGCTGGCTTTTTACGTCCTGCTGCCTTTACTCGGGGCGAACGCTTAGCTTTACCAGAAACTGATCGAGAACGGTTGGAGGCTTTCCTCTCAGATCCTTCAGATTCATCGAGGCTCTCGACGTAGCGACGGAGCGATCGAACTTCATCTGCCCTCAGGGCACGAGCCAGGCCCACGCCCAGGCGCCCCAAACGAATCGGACCCATCCGAATTCGCACAAGTTTTTTGACTGGGTGCCCAACCCGCAAGAGCATCCGCCGTATCTGCCTCTTTCGCCCCTCAGTCAGAGTCAGCTGACAAGAGCTCAGTTCGCGATCAGTGTCAAAGCGAAGCCCTTCAACACGTATCGGCTTACTGGGGCCATCGTCCAGATGAACGCCTTGGCGGAGCCGCTTCAAGTCCCGATCCGTCATTTCTCCCTTGAACGTGACCCGATACTCCTTCTCGCTCTCCCGAGAGGGATGCAAAAGTTTCTGGGTCAAGACACCATCATTGGTCAAGAGGACCAAACCTGAACTATCAAAATCAAGCCTTCCAACCGGATGAACCCTGCCCGCCGACCCCGGAATCAAATCACGAACTGTGCGACGACCGTGTGGGTCAGCCAAAGTGGTCAAGACACCCTTTGGTTTGTGAAGAACCCAGTAACGAGGCTTCTCTGCTCGAATCTTTTCACCATCGACACGAACGACGTCCACCGCTGGATCGACCGAAACTCCGATCTCTGCTGTCTCTCCATTAACACTGACTCGCCCCGCCCTGATTAATTCCTCCGCCGCACGGCGAGAGGCTACCCCGGCTGCCGCCAAAACTTTTTGCAGACGCAAGAGTCCAGAAAGAGGCACCGTTTCAAGAGGAGCCTTTCCCTTGACCGGCGCGCTTCGCCGTCTTTTGCCCGCAGGCTTCTTTCGGCGGACATGTCGAGGCGTTTCACCGTGCGGCATCGGGGATCAACCGGAATCGTCGCTACGGACTGCGCCGAGGTCATCGGCCTGCGGCTCGTCGTTGACCTCGGCATCACCGGAAACCACGAAACCAGGAGCATTGACCACAACCGCGGGATCTTGACCTTGCACCGCCCCCGGCTCCGGCTCCGGCTCCGAAGGCTCTTCGACGGAAGCCTCTTCCGACACATCCTGATTGATCATTCCAGGCAGTTCGACGCCTTGCTCCCGTGCAAGGTCCTCCAGCTCACGAAGGCTTGGCAACTTCTTGATGGATTCTAAGCCAAAAACCTCAAGGAAACGCTTCGAGGTGCTGTAGAGCATCGGACGGCCTGGCACTTCCTTGTGCCCAGAAATCCGGACCAACCGTCTCTCAAGCAGGGTCTTAATGACGGCTCCAGAATCGACTCCTCGAACCTCTTCAACCTCCGCCCGGGTCGCGGGCTGCTTGTATGCGATAATCGAAAGTGTTTCGAGCGTGGCTTTGGTCAGCCTCAGCGGACGTTCCCGGCGGAGTTGCTGCAGATAACCCGAAAACTCTGCGCGAGTCCGGATCTGATACCCCCCCGCAACCTCCCAAATCTCGAAGGCTCGATCCTGGTCGGCGTAAACGGTATTCAGTTCATTGATTAGATCTTTCGCCTTCCCCTCCTTTAGGTGGGGCACGATCTGCGCCAGTCGAGCCAAAGTGATCGGCTCCGGCGAGGCGAGGATTAAAGCCTCGAGCACACGGCGTTGCTCGTCTGATTTCATCGCTGGCTCTCCCGGTGAGATGGCTCGGCGCCGAGGATGGAGAGACCTCGACCAACGAGGCCTTTCTTCCTACATGGTCTCCGTAATGCGTTCATGCCACGCAGGCACGTCCCCTTCCTCGGGAACACACCGCAGTCGAATCGGCCCAATAGGTGCCTCGTCTTCAGCGACGCTCTGAAAGATCCGCACGGCGCCGAGACGAGCCAGCTCTAGAATCGCCAAGAACGTCGCCACTAGAACCGGCTTGCTCGGTGGGCCCAAGTCTTGGATCTGAAAAATCGATTCAAATTCAATCTGGTCGTTCGCCTCGAATTGCTCCATGACATAGACCATGCGGTCCCGCACCGTAACATTCTCAGTTTCAACTGAGTGGATCAGGTTTTTCTCGTGAGCCGCATCGAGCATGCCACGAAAGGCCTCGATCAACTCGAAGAGCCCTACCTCGATTTCTCGCTGCCCTTCCGGCGTCGGCTCAAGGGGTTGTCCCTTCGCCTCAAAAATATCTCGCCCCAACAACCGACGTCGAGCCAACGCATCCGCAGCTTCCTTGAATCGTTGATACTCGAGCAATCGCGCCACCAACTCCGCCCGAGGATCGAGCGCCTCTCCCTCCTCTTCCTCTTGTTCAACCGGGAGAAGCATGCGCGACTTGATCAAAGCCAGAGTCGCCGCCATCACGAGGTACTCCCCGGCCACATCAATGTTCAGGTCCTTCATGAGTTCGATGTAATCGAGGTATTGCCGACCGATCAGCGCAATCGGGATATCAGCAATATTGACCTCATTCTGACGAATCAAGTGCAGGAGCAGGTCGAGTGGACCTTCGAAAACCGGAAGCTTCACCGCATAGCCGGCCTCCCCTCCCTCTAGATCGGGTCGGTCGCCTGCGTCCGGGGCACTCGTCATGTCGGCGTCGGGAAGATTCATGAGTCCGGAAACGCCTGGGGGGAGAAGTTGGCCGGAGAAGCGCCGCACAGCAGCGCGCGCTGTCCAGAGTATGCGGGAAGGGCCCGAAGCGGGCAATGGGCGACCTCGATTGAAGACGGCGAGGCACCGGAACCCGCCGAGACCCGCATCCTGAACGAGGGCTGGCTAGGGCTTGGACTGAGGTTTTGGCTCTTGTCCGCCCGATTTCTTCTTTCGGCCTGCGGCCCCCGGTCTCCTCAAACTGCGCCGCACCAATTCCTCAGCCAGGGCAGTCGCCTCTTCCCGGTTGGCCACTTCTCCGTCGAGAAAAGCGGCCCGAACGCGTACGAGAACCCGACCCACCGCCGGCCCCTCCAAGCCCTTTTCCGTCAAGTCGTTGCCGCTCAGCGGCACGCGGCGCAAACGGTCTTCCGCGGCCCAGCGTTCTATCCGCCGGCGAACCGCTGGATCCGCCACTGCGTGAAGCGCCAGCAGGTCTTCCTCAGAGATCCCGTAGAGGGCCGCATCCACTGCGCCCCGCCCTCGAGCCCGACCCAGCTGCCTAAGAATCCCATCGCGTAAACGAGCAAATCCGAGTATACGCTTTGCACCCTCTCCACGTACGTTAAAACGCGTCAGAGTCCGTCGCCTGAGCGCCGGCGGGAGAGGGGCCAGCCAAATCGACAGCCCAGAGACCCACGCTCGATGTCGAGGTCCGCGCCAAATGGGCGCTCCTACACTCCTCCCCAGCCTTCGAAGCGCCGTGACGCTGACACCCGGCAGTTCCAAACCGGGCTCGAGTGCCGTGAGCACGTGCCACTCCGCCAAACGCCGAAGCGCCACCGGGGGATCAAGGCCCAGTGCTGCATCTGTAAAGCATTTTTCAATCTCTCGACGCAACCGGTCTCCGCTGACGGCTCCAAAAACTCCATCCCTCAGCGCATTACGAAGGGCCGAACGGGTCGGGCGAGCCAAAGAGAAACCCAATCGAGCTCCCAGCCGGGCCGCCCGGAGCACACGGGTTGGATCATCATGAAAGCTCTCCGAATGAAGAACCCGAAGGCGTTGTGCCGCCAAATCCTCCAAGCCCCCCACCTCATCAATCACTGGGAGTCTTTTTTCTCCAGCGCCCGGCGACAGATCGATGGCCAAAGCGTTAATCGAAAAGTCTCTTCGCCGAAGATCTTCATCGAGGGAGCCCGGACTCACGGTCGGCAGCGCACCCGGACGAGAGTAGGTTTCGGAGCGCATTGCGGCGAGATCCAATCGGGTCTCGCCAGTCTCCATTCGGATTGTTCCAAATCGACCGTGCGTCACGATACGAGCATCTTCGGGAGCCGACCGTCTCGCAATTTCCTCGACGACCTCTGCCCCCGCTTCCACCAACAGGTCCACGTCCCGTATGGGACGACCCAGCAGCAAGTCTCGAACGGGCCCACCCACGATCAGCACACGAGACCCGACCGCCTCAGAGGCACGAGCCACGGCCTCAACGAGGCCTTGAGCGCCCCCAGGCAAACCGCGTAGTAATTCATCTCGGCTAAAAGAAGGCGACTTCATGGTCTCCGAGCCTTACGAGAACCCCGAGGATGACGGGACTCGACGGTGGAGCGCAGCCGGCCTCGGCTCACGTGCGTATAGACCTCTGTCGTCGAGAGGTCTGCGTGGCCCAGCATGGATTGAATCGCCCTCAGGTCCGCGCCCCCTTCCAGAAGGTCTGTCGCAAACGCGTGGCGCAGAACATGGGGCGAAACCTTTTCCTCGGGAATTCCTGCAACTCTGGCCAGAGATCGCAGGCGATAAAAAAAATTTTGACGCGTCATCGATCCGCCCCGACGCGTCACAAACAAGGCACCGCTGCGATCCACACGGCCAGCCAAAAGGAGGCCCCGACCGCGCTCTAGGTAAAGTTCCACCGCCCCAAGCGCTGACTCACCGACCGGGACAACCCTTTCCTTCGCCCCCTTTCCCAAGACTCTTAAGAGCCCGGCCCGTCGATCCAACCCCGCAATGGGCAATGACACCAACTCGCTCACCCGCAAACCCGACCCATAAAGCAATTCGAGCATCGCACGGTCTCGCAGTCCGAGGGGCGTGCCTGGATCCGCAGCATCGATCAGCGCCAAGCTTTCGTCAGGCCGTAAAACACGGGGGAGCGGCGCCTGAACTTTCGGCCCTCTCACCCCCTCCAGCGGGTCTCGCTCTATTAGATTCCTTTCAGTCGCATAGGCCAGCAGGCGCCGGACGGCCGACAGAACCCGTGCTCGACTGCGAGACGCCAAGCCGGCCTCTTCCAGGCGATGCGTAAAAGTGGTGAGATGATCCCGCACCAGCTCATGTGGATGCGCAACGCCATGCGCTGTCACATGCTCTAAGAACCGCCCCAAATCAGACGTATACGCTTCCAGTGTCCGCGGAGACAAGCCCCGATCGACCCGGCAGAATCGCAAAAAATCGTCAATCAACGACGACAGCGTGACTGCAGACGGCATCACCGAACCACCCTCGGGCCGGAATCCTGACGATCGCGGTCGCCCCCACCCACCGCAGCTTCCAGAAGATCCGTTCTAAGCCTCTCGAGTTCGTCTGCGTCTCGAAGCTTACGTCCAGCCGCATCTTTCAAGTAAAAAGTATCCGCAACCTGGTCCTGAATTGTAGCGACCTTGGATACAAAGATTTCGAGAGAATGATCACCGATACATCGAGTGAGGTCATGGAGCAAGCCGATTCGATCATCAGTCACAACGTCGACCAAAGTGTAGAAATCGGATTCGGTATTTGAGATCAATACTCGAGCGGGTTTCCGTGTCGGCATTCGGGGAGACGTCATGCGACTTCGCGCCCGCCGATCGAGCAGATCTTCGAGATTCACATCGCCGGACAGAACCCGCGCCAGCATTTCCTGAAATTCACTCCGAGCCAGACTCCGTTCTTTTTCGCCGCCCCGTGGCGTTCTCAGCCGGTAAATTTCTAGGGCAATCCCTCCCCTGCTTGTATAGACATTCGACCCCAGAATATTAAAGCCACACGCGGCGAGCGTTCCCGCCACATTCGAATACAGGGCGTGAGCATCCCCTGTGGAAAAAAGAAACTCCGTGAAGCCACCCCGCATTTCCCGCCACGACGTCTTAAAGGACCGTTCGTCTGTGTATTCCAGAACAACGCGACCATGTCGGGCGATCTGCCGTGGTGTATGAGAGATGAAGTAACGACGCGGCATCCCGTCGAAAAAAGCTTCAATCCTAGACTCACTTACACCCAGACCTCGCAACTCTTCTCGTGCGCTTTCCCTGCGCACTTTGACACGAGCCTCTACCACTTCAATGGCTTTACTCTCGTCATCGGCCCCCGTCTCCAGCATTTCTGCCGCTCGCTCAAAAAGCTCCCGGAGCAGTTGCCCCTTCCATTCTGTCCACGCATCGCGAGACGATGCTCGAATATCTGCAAAAGTCGCGAGGTAAAGATTTCGGAGGTTGGTCCGGTCCCCACAAAGCTGGACCAATTCCAGAATTAATTTGGGATCCGAAATGTCTCGACTTTGAGCAAGATGCGACATGAGGAGATGGTGCTCCACCACAAAGAGAACCCGAGCCGAACGTTCTTTGTCGAAGCTGAGGCGCTGAAGAGACTTGCGGGCCCTCACTACACCTTTCGATGAATGATGTCCTCCAAACCCCTTCCCAATGTCGTGCAGAAGACAACCTAAAAATAGAGCCGGGCGGTCATCAACCTCCTTCATTAACTCAGTAAGCTCCGGCATCTCCTTTACATATTTCCCCCGCCACAGACGACGAAGTTCTTCTACTAGAAAGATCGAGTGAACATCGACGGTGTACGTGTGATAGACCACGTGCTGCCATCGGCAAACGATATGTTCCCACTCAGGAACAAATGCAGCCAATAGCCCAATATCATTCATCGTCATGAGGCTACGCATCACGCGATTCCGGGCATCCAGAATCCTCATAAAGCAGGCTGCAAAGGAGGGGTCTCTCCGCTGTTCTTCCCCGATCAAGTGCACGTTGTCACGCAGGAGCCTCTCGGCCATCCGAGACAGAGGGACATCATGATTTTGGGCAATCTCAAACGCCAACAGCAGACGAATTGGCCTCTCCCGGAGATGAGCAGCATGAGGAATTTCGATCAGCCCACCCGACAGATAGAAGCCTTCTTCCACCTCAACACTGGGGGAAGCGGGAGCCTCAACCGCCCCGGCTCGGGCCGCGCATTGCGCAATCACCAAATCGGAATAAGTTTTAATTGACCTTGCATGACGATAGTAATCCCGCATAAAGCGCTCGACAGGCAGGTCGGGGTTATCAGGGTCAAATCGGAGTTCCGCGGCAGACGGCTGACTCACGTGCATCATTTCCGGAGCCAGCGCCTCATAGTCACTCATTGAGCCATAGCCGAGCCCTTCCGCGACCACCTCCTGCAACTCGAAGCTCATTTGGTCATTAGCACGCTTAGAACGGAGGTGAAGCTCGTTTCTAACCCGCCACAAAAAATCCAGAGCGGCCGAGTACTCGTCCATCTCTCGCTCGTTCAACAAGCCAAAGTGCAGAAAGTCATCGAGATTCCTCAACGAAGGTTGGGTCCCGCGGGCGACCCAATATGCACCGTGATAATCCCGCAGCGTTCCTTCGCCCTCCTTCACATTCGGCTGCAGTAGAAACAGCGACTCTCCGTAATCGACATGTCGTTTTTCCAACATTTCAACCTGCTCGTGGATGAAGTCAACAGGATCGGGCAAGAGCTCGGCGCGAATGGAATCAGCAAACTCGTGAAAGAACTCGCCATCCCCGCATAAGAATCGAGCGGTCAAAACTGCCGTTCGCACGGTGACGTCTGCTCGCCCCATGGCGACGGTGTCTCCAATCGTCCGAGTCGCGCAGCCGACCGTCACGCCTGCATCCCAGAGCCAATACTGAAGGCGTTCCGAAATGGTCGTTACGCAGGGCGTCAACTCATCCCGATAGAGAACGAGCAGGTCGACATCGGAGTGAATCGACATCTCTCTCCGGGCATACCCCCCCACCGCCACCACGCAGACACCTGCCTCAAGCTCACCGCCTTCTGCCAGGATGCGCTCTTCCGCGAAGGAAAAGAGACGCCTCAGCAGCCGGTCTGTCAAATCGGAATTCGCCTCATTGACACGCCGCCCAGACTCGGTTTGGCGATGCAAATCTTCGAGGTATTCGCGAACATTGGCCAAGTGATCACGCACGGCCGCTGCCGTCAGTCGGTCCTGTTCCCGGCCCTTGACTCCTTCCCGCAGTGCGTCCAAAGCATCATCGATCGTCGGCATTCTCATCTATCGGGCCTCGGTCCTTGCCTTACGAGACGCTGCTGCTTCGGCTGTTATTTGACGATTCCGGGTTCGGTAGTGTCCTATTCCTGCCGCGATCTGCGCGGCGACCGTATCGAGATAGCGCTCACTCCGAAGCAACTTGGACTCCTTCCGATGGGTCAAGAAGCCGGTCTCTACAAGAATCGAAGGCATGCTCGACATAAAGAGAACATAGAAAGGCCCCTGCTTTACTCCCAAGTCCGGGACTGAAGAATAGGTCTGAGAAAGTCCGTGAATCAGATCGTGATGAACCGTATCCGCCAGCGTCTTGGAATGATGCGATGCCTCAGCCACTCGAAGCCGAGAAAGCGTCGTCTGCAAGTCATCCAGCTGGCCTCTGGGCACGCCGTTTTCCCGGGCGGCCACATCAAGGTTGTGTCTGCGGTGGCCGGCATCCAGGTAGTAAACTTCAATCCCCCTCAAACTCTTATTTCGTGCGGCATTGGCGTGGATCGACACAAACAGATCCCCACCCGCCGACTCGGCAATCACTGTTCTTTCTTCCAAATCTACGTACCGATCATCTTCGCGGGTAAGGACCACCTCGAAGGACCGAGCGCGAAGGCGGCGGGCGAGAAGCTTCGATAGACGCAAATTAATATCTTTCTCGCGAACGCCGCCAACTCCAATCGCCCCCGGGTCACGCCCGCCGTGACCCGGGTCAATGACCACTTTACGGATTGGACGAGAGGCCATCGAAAGCCGCTTGGCCGAAGAGGAATGACTCGCGCCAGGCTCCTTGTCGGGCCTGCGATCACCGTAGATGTCGATCACCACGCGATCAGGCGAGCGCAGAGTAAACATTCGGTGGTGCCCGTAGCGCTGAAGGTCGATCACGATCCGGCTCGCATAGCGAGTATTCTGTCCGATCCGAACCCCTTCCAGTAAACCATCTCCAACAGGCAAGCCGTCAACATATTGGCGCCCAACCCAAATCCCAGGCACGTCCACATACAGCCGCTCGGGGCGCCCGGCGCCTTGGTTAGCCGCCAGCCGGACCAACGCATCCTCCGCCAGATCGACAGAGCGTGTCAATTCAACCACCACGCGGGTGTAGTCCGGATACGACCAAGTCCGAACATCCTGAACGTCTCCAAGTCCTTTCGGCCGCTCCGCCCCCAGAAGCAGAGGCACGCAAAGCAGAATGGCCGCCAGCCCAACTCTTCGCGTGAGTGAATCATAGAGAGGCTTCACGACTCGTCCGCCTCCAGCTTCGCTCGCCACCGGGTGAGCGCCGCGAGAGCGTCCATGGGCGTCATTCGATTAGGATCCGACTCGGCAAGCTCTTTGAGGACATCAGACTCGGCGCGTCTTTCAGGCAGAGAGAAATCTTCCCGACCAAGCGCCAGAGGGAGTTGACCGCGCCCATCAGGCCCATCCCCAGACAGAGATCCGCTCGTGCGACGTTCACCCTGCTCCAATTGGCTCAAGATTTCTCGCGCTCGCGCCACCACCGGCGTGGGCAGCCCGGCCAGCTTACCGACTTGGATTCCGTAGGAGCGGTTCGCTCCCCCCTGAATGAGTCGACGGAGGAATACGACTTCATCTTGCCATTCCCGCACCTCAAAGTGGGCGTTGTCGATATGTCGAAACTCTTCTGCGAGTTGGATCAGTTCGTGATAGTGCGTCGCGAATAGAGTGCGCGCCTCAAGACCCGGTGTTTCGTGGAGGTACTCCGCCACCGCCCAAGCAATAGACAAACCATCGAACGTGCTCGTCCCCCGGCCAATCTCGTCAAGAATGATCAGACTCCGACTTGAGGCCAGACGAAGGATCTCGGCGGTTTCTCTCATCTCGACCATAAAGGTCGACTCACCCCGGGATAGCCGATCAGAAGCCCCAACACGCGTAAAAATACGATCGACCACACCTACCCGTGCCCAAGCCGCCGGAACGAAACTCCCAACTTGAGCCATCAGCGTAATCACAGCCACCTGCCGGAGGTAAGTACTCTTACCGGACATATTGGGCCCGGTCAGAAGCAGAATGCGTGTTTCTTTTCGATCGAGAAGAGTGTCATTGGGAACAAAACCATCCCCGCCGCCTCCTCTCAGATTTGACTCGACTACAGGGTGACGCCCTTCGCGAATCTCCAGACGGTCTCCGTCGTCTACCGTCGGTGCGATCCACGCCTCGCGTCGTCCAACATCGGCTAGGCTCGCCAGCGCATCCAACGTCGCGACACGATCTGCTGCGGCACGGATTGGGGTCGCTGCGGCCACCACCTCCTGACGCAGAGACTCGAAAATCTCGCGTTCAAGTGCCGCGGCCCGCTCCGCCGCACCCATTACAGTCCCTTCAATTTCGCGCAAAGCTTCCGTCGTAAAGCGCTCGACGTTGGCCAAGGTCTGCTTTCGTTCGTAGTTGTCAGGAACCTTATCGAGCTGCGTTTTCGAGACTTCTAGCGAATAGCCATGAACCGGGTGATACCGCACCTTCAATGCCGCGATACCGCTGCGCTCTCGTTCACTCGCTTCAAGGCCGGCAATCCACTCACGCCCCTTGCGGGCACTCTCATGAATGCCATCCAAATCACTCCGAAAGCCTTGGCGCACGTAGCCTGACTCATTGGCTCCCCGCGAGCCCTTCGCGATCACCGGCGGATCATCGATCAAGGCCTCCTCTAGGCGCCCAGCCAGGACGGGTACCGGTTCTGGGGCCACGATACCTGACGGAGGCGAAGCGCCCGCTGCCTGATTCGACTCAAAAAGCGAGCCTTCACCCACCTTGAGCGCCAACACCACGTCCGGCAGCGCCTTCAAAGCGTTTCGCAGCGCACCAAGGTCTCGTGGAACTGCGGTAGGCCGGGCCGCTTTCGCAAGTAAGCGTTCGAGGTCCCGGACGCCGGCCATCGCTTCACGAAGGTGCGCGCGAACCCGGTCGTGCTCGACCAACCAAGAGACCGCCCCTTGGCGGACAAGAATCTCATCAGGAGACCGTAATGGATACGCAATCCAGCGAGCCAAACGTCGAGCCCCTAACGCGCAGCATGTTCTATCCAGCAACTGCATGAGCGTTCCGTTGCGGCCTCGATCCTCCGAGTTCTCAAAGAGTTCGAGATGGTTTCGGGTCGCGGCGTCGATTACGACGGTATCGAGTAGTTCGTAACGACGAATCCGCGGCGCATGCGCGAGAGCAGATGGCTGATTGGTCCCCAAATAGCGAAGCAAGGCTGCTGCGGGACGCTTGCCAAGCGCTTCGGAAAGTTCCACATAGCCTTCCGGCTTGACCGGCAGGCCTCCTGTGGAAAAATCTTCGTCTTCCACAGTGGTTACTGCACACTCCGGCAAACGATCAACTAATCGACTGCGTACGGTTTCCGCGTGGGATCGAGCCACCAAAATTTCGCGAGGCGCGACCCTCTCCAGCTCCTCAAGGAGGGCCGCCGGGAGCCCACCCCCCTCTTCCGCCTCGATGCTCGTGGCTCGGAAATCTCCCGTTGACGCATCAAGAACCGCGAGGGCAGCCGGCTGGCCTTCCCCAGCAAGGTCAAGCGCCGCCAGAGAGACCTCAAGGCGTCCGTCCAAGCCGTCCGGATCCCCCACCAGACCAGGCGTGACCACTTCCACGACATCGCGCTTGACCAAACGCCGGCCACCCAGCTGTTTTGGGTCCTCGACCTGCTCGCAAATCGCCACGCGGTGGCCCAACCCAGCAAGCTGTTTGATGTACTGATCCGCACTGTGGACAGGGATACCGCACATCGGCACTGCGTCGGCCTTGCCCTTGTCACGGGTCGTTAAGGCAATGTCGAGCAAGGGTGCGGCCACTTCGGCGTCCGTCAAAAACATTTCGTAAAAATCGCCCATTCGATAAAAAACAATCGAATCGGGGTAACGCGCCTTGATGGCGAGAAACTGTTTCATCATGGGCGTTTCAAGCGCCGAAGCCATCAGTCTTTCTCCTGGACTGCGGGCTCGCTGCCTCGTCCGTCGTCGCTGCAGCGGTCAATCCAATCGCAGTATCGAGAAATCACCTCCATGTCATCCACATCAGTCTCAACCAAGACACTCTGAAGAGCCCGCATGGCAGAATCTCGATCACTGAGCTTCTCGATCAGCCGTCCCACGGTCTCTCGAGAGTCTGAGCCGCCGCTCCCAGCAAGCCCTCGACCCAGGGCTCGCCACAAAGCGGGCTCAGCGGGCCGCTTTTCGATTTGAGCCTTGAGAGCCTGAAGCCATTCTTTGGCTCGACCCGCATTGGTGAAGGCGACCTCGGCCTCGGCGAGATCCTCCGGATTGGGCTCCAATTCATTTTCAAGCCAACGGCCCCAGCTTTTCAGTGCACGACGGCTCCGCCTCCCGTGCTGGGCTTTCAGTTTCCATGCCGCGGCGAGAGTTGGAGAGGCTCGAAGGGCTCTACCCATCGCCCGCTTTGCTCGGCGCCTTTCGCCCAAGACAAGCGAGGAATCCGCGATCGCGCACAAAAGCTCTGCCTCACCCAGTCGATCCCGAAAGCCTTCGACACGACCCCGACGCTTCTTCAGAGCCCAGGCCGCTTCCAGGTCTCCCCGCTGGCTAAGCATCCGCTCGGCGGCCTCAAGCGCAATTCGATTGTGTCGGTCATGAGCCAACACTTCGTGATGGGCTGCCAGAGCCCGGTCAAATTCGCCCGAAGATTCGAGACTACGACCCAACTCGTTCAGCGAATCGATGCGATCGGCCGCGCTTAAGTCGCGCCTTAAAACCAGTGCCTGATGAATCTGAACAGCGCGCCGGACATCACCCCGCTCACGGGCCACCCGGCCAAGGAGTCGATAGACCTCGGGGCCCGGGTCCTGATCTTGGACGAGCGTCGTCAGGTGCGAGTCCGCACTTTCAAGGTCATCGGAGAGTGCCGCGTCCAAGGCCCGACCCCATACCGCGTTAACGTCCGGAGCCTTCCTCGATCCGCGCTTGTCCCGCCTCAGAAGAACCACCCCATCACCGCGCCCATGCGCCCCTCTCCGCCTGCACACGGGCCTGCGCCCCGCACTTCAAATTCACGTGTCTCCGGCCCCCGCCGAATGCAGCGTTCCCCACGAGGCTCAATCCCCGACCGAGGTCCAGGCCTCTCCTCGCTCCGCCTGGGCGACTTCTCAATGCTTTCCAATCACCTCGCTCTATCCCTTCCCGGCCTTCTTTCCTCCCGAGGCGGGTAGGTGGCGCAATTGGTGCACCTCGCTTTCAAAGGCCAGCATCTTCTTGCGGTACCCCCGCGCCTCGAAGCGTGCCCGCAGCAACGCCCACCCCATCACCAGCGCAACACAAGCGGACCCGGCCCCAGTCGCGAGGCCCAGCACTTTCCAAAGAGCCGTCTCCGACGTCTGCCCAAAGAGGTAGTGCACGCTGACCGCACTCTCATTCTGATGAGCAAACCGCCAGCCCACGATCAGCAACGCCACAAAGACCAGCAGAAGCAAACTTCTTCGGAATGTCTTCATTAGGCCGCTCCGTGCCCCATCAGGCCGTGGCTTCGTGATGGCTCGCCTCGGCTTCCTCATCATCCGACTCATCGGAAATAGACGGAGCGCCGTCGACCATCTCCTTCAATTCTTTACCCACTTTAAAGAAGGGCGTTCGCTTTGCACTGATGTGAACCGGTTCACCGGTTTTCGGATTTCGACCTTCCCTCGCTTCTCGAAGCTTTACTTGAAAGCTCCCAAAGCCCCGAATCTCGATGCGCTCGCCTCCCCTCAACGACTCGATCATCGAATCAAAGATCGTATTGACCACAACCTCGGTGTCCTTCTTCGAGATATGCGGCGTCCGCTTGGCCACTTCTTCGATCAAACCGCTCTTGGTCATCTCACTCCCCGGATTGGGACAGCCGGTGGGGACCTCCTCGTCCCCACCGACCATCAAGCCGTTGTTCTACTCCTCAGCCGAACCGTCATCGTCCGTCTTTTGCGCCAACTTTTCAGCCAAGAGGTCTCCGAGCGTTGTCGTCTGGCTCTGCGACTGCTGGGCCGCAAGTTCTTGCAGCACCTTTCGCTCGGCCTTGTCGTTGACCGCTCGGATTGACAGAGAAATTTTCTGCTCAGCGGGGTCAACCTTGACCACGAGTGCAGTAATTTCCTGGCCTTCCTGGAACGTCTCGGCGGGATTTTCGACGCGCTCCTGAGCAAGCTCAGAGCTGTACACGAGTCCGTCGATCCCGTCGCCCAGTCGAACAAATACCCCGAAGTCGGCCACGCTCGTCACGGGACCCGTGACTTCGCTCCCGATGGGATACTTGCGCTGGATTTCATCCCACGGGTTGGCTTCGAGCTGCTTGATCCCCAGGGAGAACTTCTCGCTCTCCTTGTCGATCTTCAGAACGATGGCCTCAACCTCGTCACCTTTCTCGAACTTCTCGCCGGGATGCTTGATTTGTTCGGTCCAAGAAATATCCGAAACATGCACCAATCCGTCGATCCCCTCGTCCAAGCCAACGAAGACACCAAAGTTGGTGATATTTCGAACCGTTCCCTTGACGCGACTACCCAGCGGATACTGAGCCTCGATCACCGTCCAGGGATTATCCTCGATCTGCTTCATCCCCAGAGAGATCTTTCGATTACGCTCATCAACATCGAGGACCACGGCTTCCACATCATCTCCGATGGCGACCACCTTGGAGGGATGCTTGATTCGCTTAGTCCATGACATTTCCGAGACGTGAACCAACCCCTCGATCCCGGCTTCCAGCTCAATGAAAGCTCCGTAGTCGGTCAACGAAACGACCTTCCCCTCAAGACGCTTACCCAGGGGATAGCGAAGGGCCGCGTCGACCCACGGGTCAGGCTGAATCTGCTTAAGTCCAAGCGAAACCCGTTCGCTGTCCTCATCGAACTTGAGAACCTTGACCTTGATTTCATCGCCTACATTGAACAACTCGCTGGGGTGATTGATCCGACCCCAGGACATGTCCGTAATGTGCAAAAGGCCGTCGATTCCACCGAGATCAATAAAGGCACCGTAATCGGTCAAATTCTTGATGACCCCATCGAGAATCTGGTCGGGCTCCAGCGTCGAAAGCGTGTCCGCCCGCATGCGCTTGCGCTCGGTCTCCAAGAGAGCCCGGCGCGAGAGAACAATGTTACCTCGACGCTTGTTGAATTTGATGATTTTAAACTTGGTCCGCTCACCCATCATGCCATCAAGATTGCGGACTGGGCGAAGGTCCACTTGGGAACCCGGCAAAAAGGCCTTGACGCCGATATCGACCGAAAGACCGCCCTTGACCCGCGCCACGATCGTGCCTTCGACCGCTTGGTCGCTTTCGTAGGCTTGACTGATGTCTTCCCAGACCTTCAGGCGTTCGGCTTTTTCCTTGGACAGGACAACCCGACCGTCCTCGTCCTCGGCATCTTCGATCAGCACCTCGACGATGTCGCCCACCGCGATCTGGATGGTTCCATCGTCATCCATGAACTCCCAGGTCTGAACCTGGCCTTCTGATTTAAAGCCCACGTCCACCGTGACATAGTCGTTATCGATGGCCAGAACTTTTCCCTGGGCGATCTCACCTTCTTTGACCGCTTGGGACGTTGATTGAAAGAGCTCTGCGAAGCTCGTCTCCGCAGAGGCAGGGTTTGTGGTTTCACTCATGAGTCGTTTTCGACACTCCTAGGGTTGGCCGGCAACATGCCGGCCGAAATTTCCGGGTTTTCGCCCCCGGATCGGGCGTTTTTAACGCGCCGCGCTCGCGGTGCACCCGAGCCCACCGGCAACCTGGCCGACTGCTCCAGCGCTTGACGAGCCTGCGCGAGAAATTCTTCGTGCGTTTCAATCTCTCCGGCTTCGAGCGCTTCTCCCAGCTGAGCCATGGATCGACCAAACGATTGGAGGGGCCCGGAGAGAGCCTTCCGATTGGCGTTCAGGATCTCGCTCCACATCTCGGAATCACTTTGGGCGATCCGCGTAAAATCTCTAAAGCCGCTGCCGGCCAAATCTGCTGCCCGCTCAGGCGCTTCTTGGAATGCATGGGCGAAGGCAAAAGCCACAACGTGAGGGGCATGGCTCACCCAAGCAACGTCGACATCGTGTTGCTCCGGAGTTCGCGTCACGACTCGAGCCCCCAAGGTTTCCCAGAAGCCGGCCAGGCGAGCCAAAGTCGTCGCCTTCGTATCCACTCGGGGCGTCAGCACGCAGGCAGCCCCGTCGAACAAGTCAGCTCGCGCATGCTCGGCGCCCCGCTCATGGCTCCCTGCCATCGGGTGCGAGCCAATGTATTCGACGCCCTCAGGAAGAATGGCTGGGATTCGATCCGCCAGAACACCCTTCACACTCCCCACATCGGTGACCAGAGCGCCCGACCGAAATCCGGGACCCGCCGCTTCCACTAACTGAGCCATGGCCCCAATGGGTGAACAGAGAACCACCAAATCAGCCCCGCGAACGACCTCTTCACATCCTCCGATTTCATCAACGACGCCCGCCGCCAGTGCGGCGTCCATCGGGCCCCGCCGCCGACTCGCCGCAGCAATGCACTCGACCACTTGCGCCCGCCTCGCCGCCCGCGCCACGGAAGCGCCCAGCAGACCGAGGCCGAGAATGGCCATTTTTTCGAAACGGGGCGTCATGATTCTGCCCCCGCCGCCGCACCGTCTCGCTCGGCAATGCGAGCAAAAGCCTTGACGGCCAGTTCATTTTCTTCAGCGGTGCCAATTGAAACCCGCAGGTGACGAGGCAACCCGAAGCCCGCCAGCGGGCGAACGATAATGCCCTCCCGGAGCAACGCATCCACCACGCCCTCCCCCGCCTCAACAAGCAAGAAATTCGCGTCCGTGGGCCACACAGTGTGTCCGAGCGCCTCCAGGGACCGCGTCAAAAATTCGGCGCCGGACGCGTTGGTCTCCCAAGATCGCTTGGCATGAGCCTCGTCTTCTAAGGCCGCGAGCGCCGCCGCTTCGGCAATCCGGTTCACGTTGAACGGATGTCGCGCTCGATCAAGAAAACCGATCAACTCGGGACTTGAAATTCCATAGCCAACCCGGAGGCCCGCGAGACCATAGATCTTAGAGAACGTCCGAAGAATCAGAGTCGCAGGACGCTGGTCGATCAGAGACAGGCTGTCCGGAAAATCGCTCCGCCGGGCAAATTCCACGTAGGCCTCATCAATCACCAGCACAACATCATCGGGCAGATCATTCACGAAGGCGGCCTGCTCGGCTGCCGAGAAACTGGTCCCCGTCGGATTATTCGGATTGCAAACAAAGACAATTTTCGTTCGCCCTGAGACGGCTTCCGCCATGGCGGGCAGGTCATGTTTCATCTCGTCATTGAGCGGAACACGCAGGGAAGCCCCTCCCATCCCCTGGGTGACGATCGGATACATCGCGAAGGAAGGCCACGGCATAACGACCTCGTCCCCCGGCGCCAAAAAAGTTTTAACGACCAGTTCAAGGACCTCGTCGGCCCCACAGCCAAAGATCAGCTGGTCGGCCGCCACGCCCAGCCGCTCTGAAAGCCTTGAACGAAGTCGGAAACAACCCCCGTCGGGGTAGCGATTCACTTCCGCCAACGCGGACGAAATCGCCTCAATCGCTTTCGGAGAGGGACCCAGCGGGTTTTCATTGGAGGCGAGCTTCACCGAGCCCGAAATGCCCAGCTCCCGCTCGACCGCTTCAATAGGCTTGCCCGGCACATAGGCAGAAAGCTCTCGAATATGCGGATTCACAAGCTTCTCGATCGTCACGGGGTCGGCCTTTCTCCCGGGGCCCGATCCCCCGGCCGAACTGCGCGGGGATAGGATCCGAGGATCTTGTGGGAATGGGCGTAGGCTGCCGCCTCATCCAACGCTTCTCCGACCGCCTCTTCTGATTCGTGGCCCTCAAGGTCAATAAAAAATACATACTCCCACGGACGCCCTTTCATCGGGCGAGATTGCACAGCGGTCAAGTTCACGCCGTGCCGGGCAAAAGGCTCCAGCAAGTGGTACAGCGCTCCGGCCTGATCCCGGCGAACCGTGAAAGCAGCCGAGGTCAGATCGTTCCCGCTCGACTTCGGAGCCTCACTGCCAATCACTGCAAAACGGGTCGTGTTGCCCCGACGATCCTCGATATCGCGAGCCACAAAAGCGAGACCATACACTTCCGCGGCCGCGCTGCTTCCGATCGCCGCGACCTCCGGTCGTTCGGAGGCAAGCTGCGCGGCTGCGGCCGTGCTGCTGCTGTTTTGGATTTCAACGTCCCTCATCCGCTCGTGGAGCCAACGACGGCACTGGCCAGTCGCTTGCGGAATCGATGCCACAATCCTGACGTCCTTCTCCTGGCCGGATTGTGACATCAAATGCTGATTGATCGGCGCCATCACCTCACCGCAAATGGTGACTTCACTCTCCATCAAGGCGTCGTACGTTGGATTGATCGCCCCCTCGATGGTGTTTTCAACAGGGATGACGCCAAAGTGGGTCTCGCCTCGTTCTGTCGCGTGAAAAACGTCCTCGAGATGGGTAAACGGGGACAGAACCACCTGCGAACCAAACTGATCCAGGGCCGCTTGATGGCTGAACGTGCCCGCCGGCCCGAGGTAGCCCACACGCACTTGGTCCTCGAGAGATCGCGTAGCCGATATGATTTCACGAAAGACAGGTCCGATCGCCCCGTCGGGAAATGGACCAGGATTCGAACGAACCAGCGCCGAAACCAGATCCCGCTCACGACTCGCCACATAGACGGGACTGCGCCGTCCGCCCTGCTTGACGTGGCCGACTTGACGAACCAACTCGGCGCGATCATTGAGCAAAGCAAGCAATTGACGATCGGTATCATCAATCGCTTCACGCAAGGGCGCCAGTTGCCGCACGATGTCGTCGGGTTGATCAGACTGCACGCTCACCGTTTTCTTCGCTTCGGACATGGCGTGATCAGAACCGGTTAGAATGAAGGCCAGCGACGTCGGAGACTGGCTCAGAAAGAATGCTTACCAGCCGCCCAGGCTGGATCCGTTCAAGGCTTGCGTGAAATGCTGTAACCCCTTGAAAAGCGAAAGCAATATATCCGTTCGCCCTCCACGTGGCAAACCCGGCCTCCGCTATTTCACGTGGCCCGACAGGGAGTTATAAATCCTGCGCCCTCCCCCCCCCCGGAGGGTCCCCCGCCGCGAATTCGGCCCGGTTGGAGAGAACCGGGCGAAAGGGGCCTTAGCAGGCTGCTCGTGTGGTCTCATCGCGCCCAAAGCCGGTCGAAATCCACGCCAGTGAGTGCAGAACGGGCCTCCTCCACTCGTTGACACAGGGGGCCAAGGCCGTAGAGGACGATCTTTTTGCAGTAATACCGCCAATTTTACAGGCTCGCTCAATACAAAACGCCATTTTGCTCAAACTGACCGGTCCCCTTCTTCCGCCTCACAAATCCAAGTCCGAGGACACCTTGAGGGCCCTGGCCAGTCTTGCGATGCTGCCCGCATGACGAAACGAATCGGCCTCTCCGGCGGCATCGGATCCGGCAAGAGCACCGTCACTCGAATCCTCGAAGAACTCGGCGCCACCACGGTCGATGCAGATGCGATCGTCCATGAACTTCAGGCTCCCGGTGCCCCGCTACTCGAAGCCATCGCAGAGGCCTTCGGTGCCTCCGTCATTCGCTCCGATGGATCCCTCGATCGCATTGCCCTCGGCGAAATCGTCTTCCAAGACCCAAAAGCACGCGCCCGCCTCGGATCGCTAATGCACCCCCCAGTCATCGCGGAAATGGTCGCCCGAGCCGAACAGGCAGTGGCGCGGCAAGTCCCGGCTGTCGTCCTCGACATCCCCCTATTTTTCGAGGGCCAGAAGGCCGGGACGGGAACCGCTTCCGCGATGCCCTACGACGCAACCGTCTTGGTGTGGGTCCCCCAGGCGATGCAAATTCAGCGGACCGTCTCTCGCGATGGCTGCACGGCCGAAGAGGCCAAGCGTCGGATCGCTGCGCAAATGCCGATCGACGAGAAGCGAGCGTTGGCCACCCACATTATCGACAACTCAGGCGACCTCGACTCGACGCACAGCCAAGTCGAGGCGCTCTGGCGCGATTGGACAGAAGAAACTGAGACCTGAGCGAAGGCGACGCTCACTCGATCTCGAGCTTGACCTCACCCACGTGACGGCGCACGGCCTCGACAAAGGCCTTCATCCGTGCGGGATCCTTTCCAAATGCATCATTTTCAACCCCTGTCGCGACGTCCACGCCCCAAGGCGGAATATCGCCGACATCCTCAAGGGCCTGTTCCACATTTTCGGGGCTGAGTCCCCCCGCGATGATCACGTCTTGGCCCATTGCGATCAGCTGCTCCGCTTCACTCCAATCCCATGACTGCCCTTGACCGCCTCCCGCGTGGGGATGATCCAGCAGGAGAATGGCGCCGGGATAATTTTCGGCGGCCTCGAGGTCTGCGCCGCGAATGGCCTTGATGGCAGGCAAATCGACGGACTCGACATCGTCCTCAGTCTCCTCGCCATGAAATTGAACGCGGTCAAAATCGACACGACTGATCACATGATCGATTTCTTTCCAAGGCGCGTCTCGAAACAATGCCACACGCTCGACCGGGGCATCTGCGATGGCCTCGCAGATCGCCTCGGCCACCCGGAGGTCCACGAACCGTGGCGAGTCAGACACAAAGTTAACGCCGATCAAATCCGCTCCGGCATCGACAGCCGCTAAAGCGTCCTCGGGACTCACCAATCCACAAATCTTGACCCTCACCCCACTCACATTGGCCTCCGCATTTCTTCGAGTGCCTTCCTGACGTCGGACTGACGCATCAATGATTCCCCTACGAGATAAGCCCGTGCGCCCGCTGATGACAAGCGCTGAATATCCTGAGGCCCCAAAATGCCGCTCTCGGCCACGAGGAGGGCCTCGGAGTCACGTCCCAGACGGGCCGCCACGCGCTCACTGACTGCCAAATCAACTTCAAAGGTCCTCAGGTCACGGTTATTCACCCCCACGAGTCGAGCCCCCACGGCCAGAGCCTGATCGAGTTCAGACTCATCGTGGACCTCGACCAACGCATCCAAGCCGAGAGCCAGCGCGCGATCATGCAGGGCCTTCAAAACATTGCCCGGAAGGGCCGCCACGATCAAAAGAATCGCATCGGCTCCCGACACTCGAGCCTCATCCACCTGATACGGATCGATCAAAAAATCTTTTCGAAGAAGCGGCAGGGACACCGACTCCCGAACTTGGCTCAAAAAACCGAGCTCCCCGCCAAAAAAAGATTGATCGGTCAAGACGGAAATTGCGGCAGCTCCACCTTGTTGGTAAGCGCGCGCAATCGAGACCGGATCAAAGTCCGACCGAATCAAACCTTTACTTGGAGAGCGTCGCTTAATCTCCGCAATGATTGCCGGAGCCTCCGCGCACCGAAGCGCCCGACCGAACCCCCGGGTCAGGGGGGCCGCCTCGGCCGCCGTCCGCATCTGATCGGGGGCAACTTGCTTCTTCGCCTCTTCGACCTCCTCCACCTTTCGCTCCAGAATCGTGTCCAAGATCGTCATCGGGTCGAGCCCCTGGATGGTTCAGAGTCCGCCGACGCAAGCACAAGCTGCTCAAGGCTTTCCCTGGCGGCCCCGGAATCAATGCTCTGAGCAGCCGCTTCGACCCCAGCGTGCATTCCGTCCACCGCGTCGGCCGCCCAGAGTGCTCCTGCGGCATTGAGCAAAACGATATCGCGCCGTGGGCCCGCCTCACCGTCCAAAATAGCCCGGCAGATCTTCGCGTTCTCTTTCGCGTCTCCTCCGGCAAGGTCGGGCCCGGTGGACAACGAAAAGCCAAGGTCTGTGGGATCAAAATCGAATACGTCCACCTCACCACCCCGCAAGAACGCAACACGACTGGACCCAGTCGTGGTCAACTCATCCAGACCATCTTCTCCATGCACCACCAGAGCCTGGCGGGCCCCCAGCTCGCCGAGAGCCTGGGCAAGGGGCTCGACTAGCTCCTTGGCATACACCCCCACAATTTGGTGCCGAGCGCCTACCGGATTGAGCAGCGGGCCCATGCAGTTAAGAAGCGTTCGGATCCCAAGCGCCTGCCGAACAGGCGCTACGTGACGAAAAGCAGGATGGGCCGTTCGGGCATAGAACGGAGCAATCCCGATCTCCGCCAAAATCTCAGCAC
>JAQWNI010000126.1 GCA_029268645.1 Myxococcota bacterium | reverse complement strand
GTGACGGCTGTCGAGGCCGACTGGGTACATGCGGAAACCCAAGCCGGCGAGTTGTTGGCATTCCCTACTCATCTCACAGTTTGGGCAACCGGGGCTGCCCCCGCACCGTTAGGAGATCGAAGCACACTCCCCTTGAGTGCTGATGGATTTATCCGGACCGATCCTTACCTTCGTGTCTTGGGGCAAGAGAATCTCTTTGCCGTCGGTGATTGTGCAGTACCGGATCACACACCAACACTTCCGCGGGCTGGGGTCCACGCAGTTCGGCAAGGCCCGATCCTTGACACCAACCTTCGGGCTCAATGCCTCGGGCGCACGCTCAGACGATATCGCCCCCAATCGGACTTCCTCGCTCTACTGAACTTGGGCGACGGGCAAGCCGCGGGGGGAAAGTGGGGGCTCGTCGCTGCAGGGCAAACGCTGCGCTGGCTGAAACATCGCATCGACAAGCAGTTCATGGACCGTTTTCGAGTCCTGGACTCAGCCGGCCTCGCCAGTCGCTCGTTTCCCCGCAACGCCGCAATGGATGCGGCCAGCAAAGAGATGATCTGCGGGGGGTGCGCGGCCAAGGTGGGTCCATCGCCCCTTCAAGACGCTCTCGCACGGCTACCCGCCCCGCCCCTAGATCCCAGCGTACGACTCGGCGTACACGAGGCCGACGACGTGGCCGCCCTCGAACTCTCCGGAGGTGAACTTCTTCTTGCGAGCGTCGACGCGTTCCGCGGCTTCACCGATGATCCTTGGCTGGTGGGCCAGGTCGCGGCCATCAACGCGACCAATGACCTCTTTGCCAAAGGTGGTCAACCGCGGCACGCGCTTGCCCTCGTCACGGTACCCGACGGTCCCGCATCCGAGCAATCAGAGACTCTCCACCAAGTCCTTTCGGGCCTCCGCGCAGCGCTGGACCCTCTTGCGGTTTCTCTGGTGGGCGGGCATAGCACCACCGGACCAGAACTCTTTATCGGACTTTCAGTCACAGGCGAACCGATGGTCCCCGATCACCTTCTAGGACTTGGGGGGCTTCAACCAGGAGATGCTCTCATCCTCACGAAGCCCCTCGGCACCGGAGTGCTACTGGCCGCCGACATGAGAGGCCAAGCCCCCGGACAGTGGGTCGCCCCGCTCTTCGAATTCATGCTTCAGGAAAGCCAGACGGCGGCTCGCCTTGCCTTGGAATTCAAAGCTTCGGCTTCGACGGACATCAGCGGATTCGGTCTCGCTGGACACCTTCTTGAACTTTGTGACGCGAGCCACGTCTCCGCCCGCATCAACGCTCCCGCGCTGCCGACCTATGCCGGCGCCATTCCTTTAATCGAAGCCGGCGTCCGAAGTACGTTCTTTGAACAAAACGCGATTCTACGCCCCCGAGTCATTTCTTCCGCCAACGCCAATCCCGCATACACCGATTTACTCTTCGATCCCCAAACCGCCGGTGGTCTACTAATCGGGGTAGCGGGCGAGGACGCGATGGATTTCGTCCAATCTCTCCAGCAGGCCGGGATTTCGGGATCCGGAATCATCGGATTCGTTGAGTCGGCCAGCGCGGCGCCAATCATTTTTCTCGATTCGGCGGAGTTGCCGAATCCCGTATTCGAAACCTAGAATCAGCCTGACGATCGAGCCGTGCCCCGATCAATTTGGATCAAGGAGCCTCGCATGTACCCCGGCATTATTGCTCAAAAAACACCCGACCACCCCGCCTGGATCATGGCTGGAAGCGGCCAGACCGTGACATATGGGGAGCTCGACGAGCGATCCAACCGCGCTGCCCAGCTTTTTTGGTCCCTTGGCCTCCGCCCAGGAGACCACATTGCCTTCTGCCTCGAAAACCATCCTCGTTTTTTCGAGCTCTGCTGGGCGGCTCAGCGGTCCGGCCTGTATTTTACCGCGATCAGCAGTCGTCTCACGCCGCCCGAGATCGAATATATCATCAACGATTGCGGCGCGCGTGTCTTCATCTCTTCCCGATACATGTCCGAGGCGGTTGAAGCCCTGAAGGACTGCTGCCCCGCCGTTGAAGCCCGCTTTCTATTGGACGGAGAGTCGCCAGGGTGGAGCGACTGGGAAGATGCGCTCAGCAATCAGCCCGCCAGCCCCCTCGACCAAGAACTCGAAGGCGGCCAGATGCTTTATTCCTCGGGAACGACCGGCCGCCCGAAAGGCGTTAAACACCCTCTGACCGGACAACGCCCAGGAGAGAGTCTCGCTCCGCTCGGCCTTCTCCTCGCCGGCCCATTCGGGGCCAATGATCAGACACGATACCTCTCGCCTGCCCCGCTCTACCATGCAGCCCCGCTGAACTTCAACCTCAATATCCAACGCCTCGGAGGGACCTGCATCGTGATGGAGCAGTTCGATGCCCTCGAAGCCCTTCGCCTCATCGAAAGACATCAGGCCACCCACAGCCAATGGGTGCCAACGATGTTCGTTCGAATGCTCAAATTGCCCGAAGCGGAACAAGCTCGCTTCGACGTCTCGAGCATGCAGGTTGCCATCCATGCAGCCGCACCCTGTCCGATCCCTGTCAAAGAGAAAATGATTGATTGGTGGGGCCCCGTCATCTACGAATACTACGCAGGGACCGAAGGCAATGGCTTTTGCTTGGTCGACAGCGAGCAGTGGATCAAACACAAGGGCACCGTCGGACAAGCCATTAACGCCAAAATCCATATTCTCGACGAAGCCGGCGAAGACTTACCGGCTCGGGAAATAGGCGGCATCTACTTCGAGAGCGATATTGAGTTCGAGTACCACAATGCGCCCGAGAAAACCGCAGAGTCCAAGAGCCCACAGGGCTACACCACCCTCGGCGATGTAGGATATGTCGATGAAGAAGGCTGGCTTTATTTGACCGACCGAAAAGCCCACATGATTATTTCCGGTGGGGTCAACGTCTACCCACAGGAAGCCGAGAATGTGCTGATCACCCACCCCAAAGTCTACGACGTAGCCGTGATCGGCGTACCAAACGAGGAATTCGGCGAAGAGGTCAAGGCGGTCGTCCAACCCGTCGACATGGCAGAAGCCAACGACGAACTCAAGCAGGAACTCATACAGCACTGCCGCGATCGGCTCTCGTCGATCAAATGTCCACGAAGCGTTGACTTCGACCCTGAGCTCCCTCGGCACCCTACCGGCAAGCTGTACAAGCGCCTACTCAAAGATCGGTATTGGACCGGGCGGGATAGCCGGATCGTCTGAGTCGCGCGTTTCTCACGCCCCTCGGCCGAGAGGAGAAGATATGGCAGTTACTCTTCGCGAGCGCGACGCCAACGACAGCTGGGACCAAGAAGTCGATGTTCTCGTCATTGGCCTTGGAGCCGCTGGGGCCGCGGCAGCTCTAGAAGCCTCTTCTCATTCGGCCAAAACCTGGGTAGCGGAGGCTTCCGGTGCGGGCGGTGGCACCTCAGCCATGTCCGGAGGCGTTATCTATCTCGGAGGCGGCACACCCCTTCAGACCGCTTGTGGTTTCCAAGACAGCCCCGAAGCCATGTACGAATACCTGATGGCCTCATGCGGAGACGCGCCCGATCAAGAAAAGATTCGTGCCTACTGCGATGAGAGCGTGGATCATTACAGATGGCTCGTCGCCCAAGGCGTTCCGTTCAAACCCAGTTACTACGAGGGCACCAGCGGGGAACCCCCAACCGATGATGGACTCGTCTGGTCAGGCGCCGAACGTGCCTACCCCTTCACGGAGAAGGCGCGGCCGGCACCGCGTGGTCATGTGCCGCAGGTCCCCCACCAAGCAGGCCCCCTACTAATGAAGACCCTCTGCGCCGCGGTCGACGCGAGCCCAGCTCGGGTCGAAACGAATACCCGAGCAAAAGCACTCTATCGAAATGCAGAGGGCGAGATCTTAGGAGCAGCCCTAGAGACCTTCGGGCAGGAACGACGCATCAGGGCGCGAGGCGGAGTTGTTCTGACAACCGGAGGTTTCGTACTTAATGATGAGATGCTGGAGCGACACGCACCCCTCGCACACCGATGCCGACTCCGTGTCGCCGCGACCGGCGACGACGGAAGTGGAATCCGACTGGGCATGGCCGCCGGCGCCGACACGCTTCACATGGATGCCCTCTCCGTCTCCCTTCCCATCACGCAACCCTGGGGCCTAAAGCGCGGCATCTTGGTCAATCGACAAGGGCAACGCTTCATCAACGAAGACACGTACTACGGTCGCCTTGGGGAATCCGCACTCCTTCACCACGGTGGGCAGGCATGGCTGATCGTCGACCAGGAAATTTTCGAGCAGCCTGAATACATGGACCATGTGGCGGCAGCGGGGGAGAGCCTCGCGGAAGTCGAGCGAGAATTAGGGCTTCCTGACGGCAGCCTTCAGTCGACCGTTGCACTCTACAATCGCCACGCGGCAAAAAAAGAAGACCCGGTGTTTCAAAAGTCCCAGGAGTACCTAAAGCCTCTTTCCCAACCGCCCTTCGGCGCCATTGACTGCACCACCGAAGAAGCCCTCTATGCCGTTTTCACACTCGGGGGACTCCGCACCGACCCCAACGGCCACGTCCTCGATCCAGAGGGCACATCCATTGCTGGCCTATACGCAGCAGGGCGCTCTACATCTGGGCTTTCGGTCGGCGGATACAGCAGCGGCTTGTCCCTTGGCGACGGCACATTTTTCGGTCGTCGCGCAGGACGCGCCGCTGCTCTCCGCAGCGCTTCCAGCGTCTGATCTTACTCCGATGCAGGGCGCAGAATGATCTCGGTTCGCCGATTCTTGGCCCGACCCTCGGCCGTGTCATTCGACGCGATCGGATCAAAGGGCCCGCGAGAAACTGCACGCATCGAGGCCGGATCGACACCATTGTCTGCAAGCAATCGGACAACTTCCGCTGCGCGGGCTCCCGCCAACTCCCAGTTTGTCGCATAGTGCTTCCTCAGTTCAGGCCCAACCGGGACATTATCTGTGTTGCCCTCGACCGAGATAATCGCGCCCTCATCCTTAATTTGAGAGGCCACTCGGGCAATCAAATCTTTACCCTTTTCACCCAGGGCGGTACCTCCCGACCCAAAGAGAAGATCTTGGGAAACATTCAATCGAATTCCATCCCGAATCTGCATCACTTCAACTTGGCCCGCAGCCACTTCGGTCTGAAGCTCACCCACTAGTTCCGCATAGGTATCAGCCATCACCACGTTCTCTGCGACTGCCGCGGCAAGACCCAGACTCAGCTCACCCTTCTCTCCCTCGAGAACCGTCACCTGGTCCGCAAGCTCGTCTCGATTCTTCTCAAGCTTTTTGTACTTCCCCTTGGAAACGCATCCAGCAGCTCCCAGCCCAAGCGAAAAACACAAAATCACCAGCCCGCCCGTTGTTCGTTGCCATCGCTTCATCACGCACCTCCCTGTCCATTCCAAAAAAAATCGTCGGCGCCTAGGCCCCGACACCTTGATTTTGCGCCAAGCGCTACAGACTAAATCGTACGAGAGAATCTACTGTTTTACGAATCCCAGCCGATGACCTCAAGCGCGGCCTTTTCCCGACACGGAGATTGGCCGCCTACTTGGCCCGAATCGAAGGAGGCGCCGGAAAACCCAATACGTTATGCCAAACCGACCATCGCCGAGAGTTAGACTGCACCGCTTTACCGAGCACCCAGTGATCAAAGAGGCGGTCAATCGAGCCGTCACGTCTTTTTAATTCAATCCAAGAAGAAAGCACTTCCACCATATGTTCTTCACCCCGCCGAACCGCGTAAGCCAAGGGCACTTTTAGAATATCAGGCCGAGGAACCGCTACGGTAAACTCCGGGTACACCAAGCTGTACGCTGAACCCGACTCAGCGGTATACAGAAGGGCATCAAAACGACCTGGATCGGCTCGAAAAAAAGTCGCGAACATTTGGCAAAACAGTAATCTGAGCGTCTGGTAAATAACGCTGTATTTTTTCCGAGTAGTACGGGAGATCTGGCACTGCGATCTGAGGAGACTCCAACTCCATCACGGCCCCCCGACTCCCGAAATGCTGACGCAGGTGGTCCCTCACCACGAACGCAATGGTTTCATCTACATAAGGCCGAGAGAAAGACATCTGGGCAAGGAGCGATGTCGTCAGGGGGATGCCTGACATAATCACATCGAGCCGACCCGAGTCGAGTGCCGGCACGAATTGTTCTTGGGATACCTGATAGAGCTCGGCCCCGACGCCCAGCTCACTCGCAAGCATGCGGGCCATCTCAACATCAAACCCCACCAATTCGCCGTCCGAATTACGGAAGGCCCAGGGAAGTCGTCCTTTTGAAAAGCCTACTCTCAGTACTCCTCGATCCAGAATCCGCTTAACCGTATCGTGAGACAGGTCTTCGGGCAGAATTGAAGCGGGGACACTGTCAAAGACCTCCGCTTTCGGATAATCAAAACGGCTCTGCATTGAGACCAATTGGTCGTAGCCTTCGTATTCGTGATCGCCCACATCAAATAGAAAGTGGACTCCGAGCATCAGGCCTACAGTGAGAGCAGCTGTAATCACGAGATATCGTGCAATTGCAAGAGGCGCCCACCTCAAAGACCCTCCCATAGCCGCCGTCGTAATAAAGGCCACAGCGACCAGATGCCTCGCTGCAACCATGGCCCCAAACCGCCCCCCGACAACGTTATCGGCGACTAAGAACATCTGAAACGTATCCGAGGGAATCTGAAAGAGATCCAAAAGAAAGGGGATCGCAGAAACCGTTGCACCAAAATAGCTCGCGAGTCCCGCGATTCCGAGTGTAGGGTACTGGGAGTAGCTCAATGAATAGCCCGAGGCCCACCCCGCGAAGAGTACGAAGTTGATCGACAGTAACTTTCCTACACTTGGGAACGTGAACGCCACGGGGATCACCACGTCGACGAAGTGCTCGTCCCGTTCAGGATCATCACTCTTCTCTCGAACCAATGCCTTGGAACGCTCAACCAACACCGACAGAACAACAAAAACAGACCCCGTCGCAAAGGCTGTAATCAGAGCACCCCGCATCGTCCGCATCACATCCGACCAGCGATAAGGTGTCAGGCAGGCAATCAGGGCCGGTAAAGTCCAAAGCGCCATCAAAAGTGCGCAGACGACATACGCGACCATGTAAACCTGAAGGCTTCGAGCCTGATCAAGGGATATTGTCGCAGCCGCTCTGGCCGCAATCCCAAAAATACCGACCGGCGCAAGGCGAACCACAAAACTAGTAATCGACGACAATGCGTCCTTGAACGTTTGCAGGCCGGACATTAAACCAGCCTTCTCCGGCTGCCCGATCAGCGCCACCCCAACCGCACCGCTGAATACCACCACTGCCGGCACGACGGTGTTCGCGAGTGAACTGAACGGGTTTGCTGGAATAAAGAGAGAGAGGAAGTCAAAACCCCTCCCCGAATCAACTAAGTTTGAGCTGAAGAAAGACGCGCTTTCCCAAGCTGGATAGGCCAGCGAAGAGAGAAAGATCGTGCCAAAAGCAAGCGTCCATAGAATCAGCAACACGCCCCCGGCCCGCCAAGCCAGACGGGCGGCCCCTTCGGGACGAAGGGCACCGAGTCCAACCATCAGCGAAACGGCCAAATAGGGAAGGACTGTCATCTGCAGCAGGAGAACAAAGGCATCCCCAAGAATTCCGAGGGGCTCAACCCATGCGCCGAAAAAAAGTCCCATCAGGAGGCCTGAAATCAGACCAATCAGAATCTGGGTCGAAAGACTCAAGGCTGCCTACTCCAAAGAACTTTCAACGATGGGTTGACGACGGACCCACGATAGAGAGCCCGTTCTCGATCCGCCATGGCCGCTTCTGCCTAGTGTACTATCGGTCATCACGGAAGGAGTGAAGACTCATGACCACAACATCTCCCCAGAGCCGTATGGCTTTTCACGAACTCCTCGACCTCTTGAGGGAAGTCGACGAGCGGTTTCTAAGCCCAGAATGGGGCATCGGCTCCTCTCAGGATGTCGCGACGGGGATGCGTGCCGTTCTCCACCTGCTGCAGGGAGGCCTCTTTACCCATTTCGAGGAGGACCCGGCCCACCCCCACTTTCGACGCATCGTGTCCCCGACCAGAAAATTCACCGGAGACAATGCGGATGCCATCTACTACGACACCCCCGTCGATCCCCGTCTCATCTACCGAGTCCGAGGGGGCATGGCCGGAGCTGTCTATATGTCATTGACCGTCGAAGCGGGGACGGCCGAGGGCGCAATGGGGACCCATACCGCCGGGGTATTAAACGATGAAAGCATCGACCTCGCGCACGACGGTTCATTCGAAATCACGCTCGGTGGCCCGCCCCAGGCACGCAACTGGCTATCGTTGCCCAAAGACGCCACGCGCATCACCACTCGTCACTATTTCGAAAACTCGACCTCAGCGGCGGCTGATCAAAGTATCCGTGTTCCTCTCTCAATCGAAACCACAGCCCCCGTGCCACCACCGCCCTGCCCCGACGATGACTCAGTGGCTGCGGGCATCCGACGGATCATGACTTTTGTCCGCAGCCGAACATTGGAGATGCCTCCGCCCGGACAGGGCGAACAGCCTCCCTTTGTCTCCGCCATCCCCAACGAGTTCCCCCAGCCCGTGAAGCCAGGCGATTTTGGCTTGGCCGCAGCGGATGCCGCCTACTCGATGGCTCCCTATGTGATCGGACCCGACCAGGCGCTTCTGCTCACGGGCCGTTGGCCGGACTGCCGCTGCGCCAATGTGTCTCTCTGGAATCGGCATATGCAGACCTACGACTTCACCAACCGTTCTGTTTCATTGAACCGCCGTCAAACCCAACTCGAGCCAGACGGACAATTCCGAATTGTCCTCGCCCATAGAGATCCCGGAGTCCCGAATTGGCTCGATACGGAGGAGCGACCCTTCGGATTGGTCTTCTGGCGGTTCATGCTCCCCGAGGAGACCATCCAGCCCATTTCCGCACAGGTTGTGCCCTTCGAGGCCTGCCTCGGATGAGCAGAGCCCAGAGGGTCTGCGCCAGCCTCGGGATGCTTTGCGTCTTCGGGCTGAGCAGTTTCGCGATCGAAACAGCCCGTGCCGAGTCTCTGCTCCTGGCCACGACCACGAGCGTTCAAGACTCTGGTCTACTGGCTGCTCTGCTGCCCTCCTTCACCCGACAAACGGGCATCCGCGTCCAAACCGTGGCGGTCGGGACCGGTGCTGCACTGCGCATGGGCGCCGAAGGCAATGCGGACGTCCTCCTCACTCATGCACCCCGTGCAGAGAAAGCCCTGGTCGAGTCGGGCGCTGTCGATGAACGGGTAGAGATTATGGAGAACTACTTTGTCCTGGCCGCCCCACCCAGCGATCCCGCCGGCCTCAGAGCATCGTCCTCGGTGGAAGAAATGCTCCGCCGCGTGGTCGCGGAGCAAGCAACCTTTGTAAGCCGAGGGGATGACTCCGGAACCCACAAAAAAGAGATCGCGCTGTTTGAGGCCGCCGGACTGGATCCTTCGGCTTCTTGGCCCGGCTTAACACGCACGGGCTCAGGCATGGGTCTCTCTCTTCAAATTGCAGGACAGAAGCAAGCCTACATCCTCTCTGATGTCGGAACTTTCCTGGCTTTCCAGGAGCGGACTGGTCTCATTTCAATCAGCGGACAGGAGGCTTGCCTCCGCAACACCTACTCAATTCTCCGCGTCAACCCGAAACGCTTTCCCAGAGCACACGCGTCCGAGGCCAGCGCCCTGATTGCCTACCTCCAGGCGCCGGAAACCCAAGAAGAAATCGCTCGTTTTGGAACCGAACGCTTCGGACGCCCTTTATTCACCCCTCTCCCTTCGCCGTCGGATTGAATGCGCGTGTCGGAATTGGGACCCTCGGACATCGTTGAAATCACCCTGCGCACCCTAGCCGTGTGTGCGAGTGCTCTCGTCATTGCCCTCACCCTAGGTGTCCCCATCGGCATCGCTCTGGGACGGAGGCATTTCACCGGACGCCGATTTCTCCTCGGGCTCGTCAACTCGGGAATGGGGGCCCCACCCGTGGTCGTTGGCCTGATTGTCGCCCAACTCTTTTTCAGAAACGGACCGCTCGGACACCTCGAGCTTTGGTACTCGGTCGAGGCCATGGTGGCGGCACAGGTACTCATTGCCTTGCCCCTCGTCGTCGCTCTGGTGGTCGCCGCAGTGGCTGCCTTGGACCCAGACTGGGAACTGCAGGTAAAAACTCTCGGAATCCCCACAATCCGGCGCCGCTGGTTGCTCTTGCGCGAAATCCGCCTCGGGCTCCTTGCAGCCATTATCGCCGCACTCGGCGGCATTCTCTCTGAGGTTGGGGCGGTCATGCAGACCGGAGGCAATCTTGAGGGCGAAACCCGAGTGCTCACGACGGCCATTCTGATGCACACCCGCATGGGAATGTTTGAATCGGCCTATGGCCTCGCCGCAATGCTGGTCGGTCTCATGCTGATTCTGGCAGGCCTCTTGACCTGGGTCCAATACGGGGACAGGGCGTGACGGCGGCGCTCCACGCGCACCACCTTTGCCTAGAACGCCGCGACCAAAAAGGCGGGTTCAAGCTCACGGTGCCTGAAATCGCCCTGAACCATGGCGAGACCCTGGCCATCCTCGGGGGCAACGGGGCGGGCAAGAGCACTCTTCTTAGAATTCTCGCGGGTCTTGAAAAAATCGATCAAGGCCGACTCGAGCTTCCCGCTGGGGGCCTTGTCACCATGGTTTTTCAGCGTCCTATTGCCTTCGCGGGCAGTGTGGCTCACAACATTCGCATCGCCTTACGAGCCCAGGGCGTGCATCGCGGAGACCTGGAGCAACGAGTGTCGGAATCTCTTGGACACTTTGGAATCGAGCCCCTCGCGGAGCGACGGGCCTCTCGACTCTCCGGCGGAGAATTGCGCCGCCTCGCCCTCGCCCGCGCTTTTGCTCTTTCTCCCTCAGTTCTGCTGCTCGACGAACCGTTCGATGATCTGGACTTTGAAGCTCAGGAAGCACTCTCTCAGGATCTTCGAGAGAGAGTGGCCAAAACAGGCGTGGCGGTGGCCTTCGTGACCCACGACGTACGAAGAGCAGCCTTACTGTGCGACCGCATGGCGATCCTTGAACGTGGCCGTTTGGCTCAAATCGCGCCCCGAGACCAGGTCTTAAACCAGCCCGCTTCTCCTTCGATCGCCCGCCGCGTGGGTATGAACAACATTTTTCCCGCGAAAATGACCGAATCCGGCTGGGCTGAAGCCGGGCCGGGCCTTCGCCTGCCCACCCACCACAATCACCCGCCCGGAACGGCCGTTTGGGTTGGCCTCCGGCCCGAGCACCTCAAACTCGAAAGGGAACCTCGGCCAGAGGCCGGCATCGGCTCCGCTCAAATCTGCTCGATCGTCTCCGACAGAGTCCTCTGCACCGTCGAGCTTGAGTGCGGAGGCCAGCGAATGCGCACTCATCTCGTCGCAGGTCGCGGCCTAGCTCGAGAAATCGAGGTCGGGGAGACCCTTACGTTGTCGATTCGCCCCGAAGACGTGCACATCCTCCAAAGAGCTTGAAACCCGCGGCGGGCAATGACTCCAGCCTCGTTCCGCCCCACCCTAACTCGTTCCACTGCCAACGGAACTCATGTTGCATACAGGAGTCGTGATTTTTTTGCTCCGGCCGATAAGACCTGTATATGGGCTACGCCGAATCCTCTCGACTCTCACGTTCCACTTCGACCCAAGACCCCCGCGAACTCCGTCCGCCGCTGGATCTTTCGGAGTTGCTGGAACTCGTGATGGGGCAAGGCGGACTCTCCGAGAGCCAGAGTGCCGATATCGAATCGCGCACTCTGACCCTTCGCAGCCAAGTCCTCAAGGAAAAAACCGGATCCGTTCGCTCTCAAGCCGCGACTCGATACAACGTCTCGCCAGTTGAGATCATTGCGGCCGCGCGACTGAACCCGCCCCAGGAGCCTCACAAAAGAGTCGACGAGGACGCTCTAGCCCAGATGATCGCGGCAGAAAGCCAATTCACGTACAAAAAGATCGACCCGCTGGCACTCGACAACGACCTGATTGCACAAACTTTTTCGAGAGCTTACGGATTGAGGCACGTGGTCGTTCCGCTCGGTCATACCGATGAAGCCATTGAACTGGCAATCACCGACCCTTTCGACAGCGAGCTCAGAGAGTCGATTCAATCAAGCCTCGGACAACCGGTCCGCTTCGTCGTCTCCAGCAAAAAAGACATTCTGGGGGTGATCGAACGGGTTCATGGCTTTCGCTCCCAGGTCGACAAAGCCTCCCAAGAGCTTGGCGGTGGACCGGCAACGGCCCTCGTCGAGCTGGTCGAACTCAGAAGCCACGATCAGCTCGCCGCCTCCAGCGACGAACACGTCATCGCAGCCGTCGACTATCTCCTGGGTTATGCGTTCGATCAACGCGCCTCGGACATCCATCTCGAGCCCAAATCCGACAATGCATCGATCCGTTTTAGGATCGACGGAATCCTCCACGAGATCGAGCAGCTTCCGCTTTCGGTTCACGGCGCAATCGTCTCTCGCATTAAAGTCTTAGCACGCATGGATATTGCGGAACGTCGACGCCCCCAAGACGGCCGAATCAAAACCCAGCGGGCAGATCAAGAAGTTGAACTCCGCGTTTCGAGCCTCTCGACAGCCTTCGGCGAGAAGGTTGTGATCCGGGTCTTCGACCCCAACGTCCTCATGGCTGAGCTTCACGAATTAGGATTTTCAGCCCAGGAGCGTGAGCGATTCGAGGGGTGGATTACTTCGCCTTCGGGCCTCGTTCTCGTTACCGGCCCAACGGGTTCAGGCAAAACCACGACTCTGTACTCAACTCTTCGCTATCTAGCTAGCCCCGAAACCAACATTACGACTGTCGAGGACCCCATTGAACTGGTCGACCCCCGATTCAGTCAAGTTCAAGTCCAACGCCAGGTCGATGTGACCTTCGCCGAATCTCTGCGCTCCATTCTTCGACAAGACCCTGACATCATCATGGTCGGCGAGATCCGCGATGCCGAGACAGCCCGAATGGCAGTGCAGGCGGCTCTCACGGGCCATCTCGTCTTCTCTACTGTGCATACCCGGGATGCCGCCGGGGCCATCACCCGGCTCGTCGAGCTGGGTGTCGAACCCTTCCTACTCTCAAGTGTCTTACGCGGCGTCGTCGCCCAGAGACTTGTGCGAAAGATCTGTTCAACCTGTGCCGTAGAGGGCCGGCTCCAGCCCGACCAAGTCACCGCCCTAGGCCTCAAAGTTCCCGTCGAGCGCCGGGAGCACCTCCCCGTTCGATTTGGACAGGGCTGTCCGGAATGCCGCCAGACGGGACTCTATGGACGCCTAGGCATTTTCGAGATGCTCGATGTTGGCCGTCGGGTCCAAGGACTCATTCGAGAGGGTCGCGACGCGAATGAGGTTGCTGATGCTGCCCGGATCGAAGGGATGGAAACTCTTCGAGAATCCGCGATTCGTCGACTCGCGGAAGGGGCCACCACATTTGAAGAAGTCCTTCGCATTACAACGGATCGAACATGAAAACCGGACCCGCACACGACCTCGAACAACTTATTCGCGCCGGCTGGCGTGTGCTTGCACTTGAGACTTTTGAAGAAGACCGAGGTCTTCGCCTCATTCAGCGAGTGGGTGAAGTCACCCAGCGTGAGGTGATCATTTGGAGCCTAGCCGCCGGCCTTGACGGAGAAGGCGCCGGGGCCGGTAATCTCGAATCGGGACTTCGAGCGCTCGCCCAGCATGAAAACCCGGCTCTCTTCGTCCTACTCGACGTCCAGGCCCTCATCGACGACCCGATCTGTATCCGTCTCATTCGGGACTGGCTTCCCACCCTGACCCGACGAAGGCAGGCGGTTGTGATGCTCGGAACGATTCTCGATCCGCCAAGAGAACTCGAGCGAGAGACCGGCCGAGTCCAACTGCCTCTGCCTCGACAAAGCGAAATGGACGCTCTCTTTCGTCGTGTCCTCGCCGACCAACCCCAATCCGCACCCACCGACGAAGATTTCGAGGCCTGCACCCGGGCGGCACTGGGCCTAACCGCCGGCGAAGCCGTCCGTGTCCTTCGTCGCAGTACCGAGGCCACCCAAGGCCTCGGACCGGATACCGCCCACGCGATTGCAGGGGCCAAACGCGAAGCCCTCCGGCGAAGCCCAGCGTTGCAATTCTACGAACCTGGACCGGGACTCGGGGCCATCGGAGGCCTAGACGAACTCAAAGCCTGGTTGCGCGAACGGCGGCGTGCGTTCAGCGCAGAAGCGCGCCAGTTCGGCCTTCCTCAACCACGAGGGCTCTTGCTTCTGGGCGTTCAGGGCTGTGGCAAATCCTTGGCCGCAAAGAGTGTTTCCGTCGAATGGCAATTCCCTCTCCTTCGACTGGATCTCGCCGCGGTGTTCTCCAATGCCCAAAACAGTCCCGAAGAGACAATCCGCCAAGCCACAGCTATTGCGGAGTCGATTGCGCCGGCGGTGCTTTGGATCGACGAGATCGAAAAAGGGTTCT
>JAQWNI010000125.1 GCA_029268645.1 Myxococcota bacterium | reverse complement strand
TGAAGCATCGATCGGCGCAACGGTTGCTTGAAAGAAACAGGCCGTGCCCCAGTCATCTGGGCACGGCCTGTTTGGTCTTATGAACCGATCGGGGATTTAACCGCTACCGAGTCCTACATCTGGGTGTAGTCCGGCCCTTCTCCCCCTTCGGGCGGTGTCCAAGTGATGATCTGGTAGGGATCGGCGATGTCGCACGTTTTGCAGTGCACACAATTCTCGTGGTGAATGAAAAGTTTCTTCATGCCGGGCTGATCTGGATCCTCGACCATCTCATAGACCGCTGCAGGACAGAAGCTCTCGCAGGGGTTGCCGTAATCCCGAGTGCATAGGGTCGAGCAAACGTTAGGATCGGCGACCTTGAGGTGATGCGGTTGATCCGACTCGTGTGCCGTTCCGCTAAAGCCCACCAGGTGTTCCTTGCTAAATGTCAACTGGCCATCGAACTCAAACTCGGCCTTTTTCCGTTTGCTGGGGGGAAGCTCCCAGAGCTTCTTCATGGCCGTATGACTCGCATGGACCTTGAGCTTGTCGATCAGGCCTCGGCCCTTTGTGGCCATCAAGAAGGGCATGTTGAGGCCAATCAGGAACAGCGGGGATACGTCAATCGAACCTTCCCAGTTTCGTGCTTCCATGTGCTCCGCATAGGCCCAGCTGTTCTTGTATCGCTCCGTGTAATCTCCCAAGGTCTTGGTCGAGAAATCTTGCTTGCTCAAGGCGTCGACGATGGTTTCCGCGGCTAGCATGCCTGTTTTGATGGCCATGTGGACGCCAGCCAGCTTCATGGGGTTGAGCATGCCCGCAGCATCTCCCACGAGAAGGGCCCCATTGCAGTAGAGCTTCGGTTGGGAGTAGAGCCCACCCATCGGAACGCACTTGGCCCCGTATCGAACGAGTTCTCCACCCTCCAAGAGCTTCCGCATAAAAGGAATGGTCTTGAAGCGCTGAGCATTCAAGTGGGGATCGTTGTGGGGATCTTCGGTCGTCAAGGATGTGACATACCCGAAGGATACGAGGTTGTCCTTCATGTCGTAGAGCCACATGCCATCCATCTGATGCAGTGAATCCGGGAACAAAGACCCGTGAATGACTCGGCCGGGCTTGTGGTTCTCCGGCTTTACTTTCCAAATTTCCTTGATGCCCGTTTTGTAGCTTTGTTCGTTGGGACCGTGCATGTCGAAGAGGTCGATGAGCTGCTTGCTCAAAGTTCCGCGGACCCCTTCGCCTAAGACCGTGACGCTGGCGACGATATCCATGCCGGGTTGGAAGGTGGGTTTGTGATTTCCCTCGCGGTCGACGCCCATGTCCCCGGTGCGAACGCCAATCACCCGGTCGCCTTCGGTGAGGATTTGGGCCGCCGCGAAACCTGGATAAATCTCGACGCCGACCTCTTCACATTTTTCACCGAGCCACTTGGCGATGTTGCTCAGGGAGGCCACGTGGTACCCGTTCTTTTGAAACATCGGGGGGCAGACCGGAGATTTGAGGGTAGGTCCTCGGGTGAAGAACATGAACTGGGAGTCGTTGGCGACGTACTCGGTCGGAAATCCCTGCTCGACGAAGTCGGGCATCAACTCGCGCAACGCGATGGGGTTGATGACAGCTCCGGAGAGCTGGTGGTCTCCGACGCCGGCGGCCTTTTCAATCACCAAGACGACAGGGGTCTCGATCGGCGACTTGCCTTCCGCTTCGGCGGTCTCGTTGTGGGCCTCAACGCTTTTCATCAGATGGTAAGCCGCGGCCAAATTGGCTGGTCCAGCGCCGACGAAAAGGACATCGACTTCCATGCTCTCGCGTTCGATTTCGCTCATTCTGACCTCAATTCTGCTGAAAGACGGTCGGAGAGTAGGAGAGCGCAAGCCCTCGAACAAGCTGGACAAATAGCCGTCCGGCAGGCTCGTCGAGACGGCTGTCCCTGTGGGTATTCAAGCCTCCGGCGGCGGCGCCGGCACCAGCAGGCGATACCCGGCGGCAAAAAGGATGGCACCCGCGAGCATCACGATGCCTGAGAGCACGAACGGCGTGGCGAGCCCAAAGGCGTCCATTACGTAGCCTGCGCAGAGAGCCCCGACAATTCGCCCGGTGATCCCCATGGCGTTGCCTTGTCCCAGCATTTCTCCTGCATCTCGCGCTTCACAGGTTTGGGAGTACAGGCTGGTGAAGCTCGGGAAGGAGATCCCATTGCCGAAAGCCAGGATGGGTCCGACCCAGAAAATGGCCTGCATGGAGGGCGCCCAGCTAATCGCGACCAGGCCGGCCGCGGTCACGGCCAGACCCACCACGACCATTGCACCCTCGGACATGAAGCGGGCGAGGCGTCCGACCAAGATGCCTTGGGTCAGGGCGATAAAGACGCCAATCCACGCAAAAAGAAGTCCGACGTCGAACGTAGTCGCCTCGAACCGTCGGAATAAGTAGAGCGGAAACGTTGCTTCGACAGCGGCGAAGGCAATGTAGATGTGGAACCAGAGATAGAGGTAAAACCCGACCCGGCGATCATGGACCATCGTGATGGCCCGGATGGGAGTTGGAATCAGCGAAGTCGCGAATTCCCGTGGGCTGGTCGGGACATCCCCAGGCGCCTTGGTCTCGGGGAGTAGCCAGTAGGCGAGCGCCAAATTAAGAGTGGCCACCCAACAGATGCCGTAGAACGGGACTTTGGGTCCGAGGTCGGCCAAGAGCCCTCCGACAGCGGGTCCGAGAACAAAGGCGACGCCAAGTGCGGCCCCGATCTTCCCCATCCCGTCGGCTCGTTCAGAAGGGGGCGTGATGTCGGTGACGACTGCCTGGCAGGCCCCGATGCTGGCGGCAAAGAAACCGCCCAGAATCCGCGAGAGGTAGATGGTCGCCAGATCGTTGGCGACGATGAGCAGCGCGAAGGACGCAATGGTGCCCGCTAGAGAGATCAGAATGACGGGGCGACGGCCGAATCGATCCGAGGCCCATCCCCAGGCGGGGAGAAACAAAAGTTGGACCAATGCGTAGACGGCAATGATCGCAGAGATCTCAAAAGCGTTCGCCCCCAAACGGCTCGCGTACTCCGGGAGCACCGGGATGAGGATGCTGAACCCGATGAAGTCGACGACCACAGTGGTGAATACGATGAGAAGGACCACGCCGCTTCGAGGCCCGTGGGTTTCAGTCGTCGGTTTCTCGAGATTCGGTTCATGCATCGCGGCGAAGCGGGCTCCCGACGGATTCCGGAGGATTCTCGCACCTGGTGGGTCGTCCCGCGAGGGTCGATTGGTTCACCTTGCCAATTCATCTTTGGGGAGCGTTGCTTGGTCGGTGGGGCGGCGCAGCACCGAGTGCGCCTATACTCGCGCGATGCGCGATTTGCGATCGGGCCTCGTCAATATTATTCGGGATTTTCTGACAGTTCATGATCGCGCGAACCGTCTTTTTGGTCGCCGCGGCCAGGGTGAGCTGCGTTTCGACGAGGTTCGCTCCTGGGTCGGTGAAGATTCCCGCAGCGCTCTCTTTCGCCTTAAAGAGACTTGCCACGCCATTTTCCGCCCCTCCGAGGATGAGGATTCCCTCGACATGAAGGGCGGAGCGTTGCTCGATTTGGCTGTGGGTTCCTTGTTCCATGAAGCCATGAAACTTCGAGAGAACCTCTATCAGCAGGAGCGCTATGGACCCCGGGTGCGCGCTTTTCAAGGCTCGGCGGATGCCGACACCCGCGAGCTGCTCACGGAGTTCGAGAAAAACCTCTCTCTTTCGGCCCAACGCTTGGAAGAGTCCGTCGCTGAGGTTCAGGTCTTGTTAGAGCAAACGGGCAAACAGCTTCGAAGGGTCATGGTCGAGTCTGCAGCAAACGGAATAACGGCTCGGAGTCTTTGCGAGAATCAGAGCGCGGTCGAGGCCGTTTATCCCGAGGGGCTTGATAACCTACTCGGCTCAATTTTCGGGGATGCGGCCACGGGCTATTTCAGCGCGGCCATTTCTTACCTTGAGAGTGCCTACTACGCCGAAGCACTGGGCCCGCTTGAAGAGGCTCGGCACCGAGCGCCGGGCCGCGGCGATATTCAAGGGGTGGCCGCTTATGCCCAGGGCATGCTTGCTTTTTTTTCCCGTGACTATGGCAGCAGTGTGAAATTTTTAGCCCAGTGGATCGAAGCCGAGGAGGGCGGAGGTAGGCCAGAGTGGATCAGGCAGGCTTTGGCCGGGACCCTTCACATAGAACGTCTTCAGCCCGACGAGGAAGCTCCGAAGGTAATCAAAACGGCCGCCGCACTTTCAGCCCAGCTCAAGGCGCAGCAGGCCGGTTAACGGCTATCCAGCGGTTTGGCTCGTCTGGTCGGCACGTTTGAAATAGATCCAGAGCGAACTGCCCACGACGATCAAGCCCACACCAATCAATTGAGGTTCGGTTAGGCCGAGGAGGACCTTGTCGTTGACTCGCCAGTTTTCGATGAAGACACGTCCGAGCCCATTGAGGGCCAAATACTCGCCGAAGAGAAAGGGACTTTTTTTACGCCGCCACCAGAGGAAAGCTGCGACCGGAAAGAGCCAAGCGGCTTCGTAGAGTTGGGTGGGGTGGACCGGGACATCCGTTGGCGGTGCGCCTTGCGGGAAGGCGAGTGCCCACGGGACATCGCTCGCTTTGCCGTAGTCGTCCCCGACCAGAAAGCATCCGATGCGTCCAAGGGCTTGTCCAACGGCTAGGGCAGGGGCAACGCAAGAACTGAGCCCCCTAATCGGCATCCCATATTTGAGCGCGGCGAGAATTGCAGCGATCGCCCCACCAATCAGGCCCCCGTAGAAGGTAATGCCGGCTCGGGCGAAGAGGAGGTCGAAGAAGGGATATCCTTCTCTGATCGATACATCGATTGCGAAGTAGAGCTTCGATCCGCCTACGCCGCCCAACATGATCCAAAGAAGCATGTTCGGGGCGGGGGTCGGATCGATCCCCTCTTCCTCCATGCGTTTGATTGCGATCCAATATCCGACCAAGAAAGCAATCGCAAGCATCACGCCAAACGAACTGATTGCGATGCTCGTTCCGGGAATTCTGTAGATCTCGGGATACATGTCAATCCGAATTGGCGAGGGTGGAGGGCCGGTAAGCTATGCGATGCCCCAAGAGCGGGCAAGCGTTTGATTGACTGGAGATTGCCCCGATCTTGATGACTTAGTTTGAGTGTGGAAGAAAGACCTGGAAACGCACCCCGCCGGAAGCACGATTTTCGGCCCAGGCTCGCCCTCCATGCGATTCGGCGACCTTTCGGACAATGTTCAGTCCGACCCCCTTCGTTGATCCCACCCGGCGGCTTTGACCACGAGAATAGAAAGGCTGAAAGACGAGGTCGAGTTCCTCAGGCGAGATACCCTGCCCTTGATCCGCGACCGAGATCAGGGTCCCGTTCTCCTGCTCCTCGATCCCGACATCGATGGTCCGATTTGTGCATTCGCCCATGTGTTGTAGTGCATTGACAACGAGATTCGAAAAAATTTGGTACAAGCGAGCGCGGTCTGAATAGACCCAAGGTGGCGCCAGAGGGATCGCAAGGACTGCATCGACCTCTTCCAAGCGGAGTTTAAGCTCGGCTTTGAGCTGGCGCAGGATTGGCCGAGGGTCAGTCATGGACCTCGGTTCGCGATGGCCTTCGCTGCGAGAGATTTCGAGGAGATCGTCGAGAAGGGCGCGCATGGTGTCCGCAGCTTGTTCGATGCGATCTGTAAAGTGACGTCCTGTTTCCTCAAGACGGTCCCCGTAGTCTTGCCTGAGCAACCTTGAGAAGCCGAGAAGGGAGACTAGGGGACTGCGGAGATCGTGTGAGACGCCCTGAACGTACCCTTCGAGTTCGTTGTTTTTTCGCTCCAGGCTTCGCTGCATGGCCACTTGGGCCGTCACATCGTGCAAAACAGCCAATGGCTGGTCGGCGACAGTTTGTATTTCCACTTGAAGGTAAGAAGCCTGTCCATCGGGGTGTTCAATTTGGATGGGCGTCTGCAGGGCCTCTGTTTCCGTCTCCGGTTCAAGGGACGAGAGATCGATCAGAGCCTTGGCAAGCTCGTCGGACAGGGAGGCGAGAAACGCGAGCGGTTGGCGGACCAATTCTGTGCGCCCCGTCTGCAAGAGCCGCGCGGCGGCCTGATTGGCGTAGGAAACGCCTCCGAGGCCGTCGAGCGCCAAGATACCGGATTGCCAGGTGTCAAAAAATTTCGAGAGCGCGAGCGTCCCTGATCCGTTCGGGTGCCCCGGGGTGATGACATTGTCCGATCGGCAAGCCACCCCGATAACAAGGGCTTGTCCGGATCGAAGCCTGACGCGAAAGGTTGCGTAGACCGGTCCTTGCTTTCTGACGCCCGGGTGCGCGGGGGCCGGTGCCGTGAGGGGGTGGGAAACAAGCTGCGTGAAGAAGGCGCCGTCCGTCTCGTCCGGCGGGCGCTTGAGGGGTTCCAGAACGGACGGGGGGACGGGTTCTTGGGAATGGCTCCCCGGCGTTTCAGAAGCGAGGATGGCGTGGCGGCTGGCCGACTCAGTTTTCCAGATCACGGCGCCACTTGGATGGGCGACGACAACTTTCTGAAAGCCTTGCTCCAATAGGGACAAAACGCGGCGCAGTTCGGCGTCGCTCCAGGGTTTGCTCGGGGGCTGGTCCAGTCCAGGCAGGGAGTCGGAGGGCATAGAAAAATGTCCCGAGGGGCTCCGCCAGCTTAACAGAACTTGAAGCCGGCTGGAGAATTCGGGGTCGTATTCGGCGTGGCCCCGGAGGCAACGTCCGGGGAGGCGCCTGGCCCCAAACGCTGTTCTTTTCCTGCAATTGGTTCGCCTTCCGTCGGTCATGAGACGCAGGGCACCCATGCGATGCGTTCGTCCGAACGGGTCTCGCGCGATGCCAGAAGGCTGGGGCCCGCCGCGAGAGGGCTGGGTTGATTTATTCTGCGCGAGTTTGTTGAAACCCCAGACATCAAGAGGGTGAAGGCAGTACAATTTATGGCGACGGATGTTCCCATCGCCCGTCGGATTCAACCCCCCGGAAAACAAGCGGCGTGTGCCCAAGTCATCGCGCACGCTCAAGCGTTTGGCGTCCGGGGTGGACTTAAGAAGGAACCCCCAGGATGCGCCGGATCAATCCCAGCACGCTAATGGTTCGTCGCCTCGCACTGATCGTGTTGGTCATGCTCACCGGTCTTCTGATGAGTGCCCGGAGTCGAGAGGCTCGGTCTGGGCCGGGCGGGGTCGGGAACGCAGGGGTCGTGTCGGAGGCTGCTGCGCAAGCGAAAGCTGCAGAGCTTGAGCCCGTTTCAGGAACGGGACCGAGCGTTGCCGAGTATGCAGAGCATGTGATCGAGTACTCCAACCCCTCGCTTTCTGCCCACGAACGGGGCCGGATCGGCGCGGCGGTCGAGCGTTACAGCGCGGCGTATTCACTGGACCCCGATTTGGTTCTGGGGGTGATTCTTGTGGAGAGCAACGCTCGCCCGTGGGCGCACAGCCCAAAGGGCGCAGTGGGTCTGATGCAAGTCATGCCGTATATGATGGAGCCGCTTGATCTGGCCGGAAATTTCGCCACGATTGAAAGCAACATTGCTGCCGGCTGTTTTATTCTGGCCCATAATATCGGGCGCTTAGGCTTCGAAGACGGGATTTCAGCCTACTTTTGGGGTTCTGAGATCCGTGACCGGACATACCTCGAGAAGGTCCTGGAGGCGAGACAACGTGTGCGCCGACGCCGGACTTCCTGACCGATTCTGTTTTTTCGGGCCGGCCTACTCATTCGCTTGGTCGGCGCAGCAAGGCGATGACCCACAGAGGGTCTCCCTACAGTTGCCTCGGGAGCTCTGATTTTGAGCGTGTCAACCGGCGAAAATATCCGTCGCCTCGAGGGGCGCCGACGGATGGACCGAGGCGGAGAGCTTTTTTATAGAGGGTGGCTCGGTTTCGAGCCACAGCGGCTCATGCTGCTGGTTCACGGATTCGGCGAACACAGTGGTCGCTATGAAGAAATGGCGAGTTGGTTCGCGCGGCGCGGATTTGCGGTTTTTGCCCTAGACCTACAAGGCCACGGCCGAACTCCAGGACGCCGTGGACACGTCGCCGATTTTGAATTTTTTTTAGACGACGTGGAGGAATTTCTAGCGGCCATCCGCGGGGACTATCCGGGGCTCCCCGCGGTTGTTGTCGGTCACAGTATGGGCGGGTTAATCGTGGCCGCTTTGGCAAGCCGTCGCGGTCTGTCCGTCGATGCATTTGTTCTATCAGGGCCGGCGCTGACCCTCGCGCCGGGGATTTCGCGGTTTCGTTTGGCGCTGGCTCGAACGCTCCGGCGCGTCCTGCCCCGCCTGAGCCTTGAAGCGGGTCTCGATTTAGAGGGCCTTTCGCGGGACCCGGAAGTGGTGCGCCGTTATCGAGCGGATCCCTTAGTGCATGGGCGCGTCACGGCCGCGATGGGGGCCGGGATGATGGATCTGCAGACGCGAATCGACAGCTCGGCGAGACAAGTGAATCGGCCTGTTCTGTTGCTTCATGGCGAGGAAGACCCGCTCTGCGCCGTGCAGGGGAGTCGCGATTTTTTTGCCGGGTTGCCGAAGGACCGAGACCTTCAGAGCGAGTTGAGGGTCTACCCCGGTCTCAAGCATGAGATCTTCAACGAGCCTGAAAGAGAGCAGATCTGGTCCGACGTGTTGGCATGGTTGGATCGGATCGGACGAGACCGAGGCATCAGATGACTCGAGCCAGGGGGGAGAGAGCGTGACAAGTCGGGATCAAGGAAGAGGGGGCGCTCGTCCCGAGAATGCAGCTTCCGCAGAGCGGGACCCCGCGCCGTTAACGCACCTTGACGCGCAAGGCCGAGCCCGAATGGTGGATGTCGGAGAGAAGCCGGTCACACATCGACTGGCCGTCGCGCAAGGGGAAGTCCATATGCGCCCCGAGACGTTGTCACGGATCGTGGAGGGGACGGTGGCAAAGGGCGATGTTCTGGCCACGGCGCGGATCGCGGGGATCCAAGCCGCGAAGAAGACGTCGGATTGGATTCCTCTGGCTCACCCCCTGCCGTTGGACGCCGTGGAGGTGAGCCTCACGCCGGATCCGGAGCGCGCCCTTCTGCGAGTCCAGGCGCAGGTCCAGACCCATTGGCGAACAGGGGTCGAGATGGAGGCGCTGGTGGCCGTTTCGGCGGCGGCCCTCACCGTTTACGACATGTGCAAGGCCATTGATCGCGGGATGCATGTCGAGTCGGTGGGGCTGCTGAGAAAGCGGGGCGGCCGCAGCGGAGATTTTGACCGAGACGACCCTTGAGGACCCCCCCCGGGGGTGATCAGGCATTCAGCTTGAGCCCGGGAGTTCAACCTCCGCGGATGAGGTGGGCAAAGCAGCCCAACCCTTCAGTCCCTATGCTCCTGCGAATCCGGCCGATTGACGGACTTGAGGAGACAGTGATCGGGAACGAAACCGACCAAAACCAGGAACCGCCGGATCCGGAACGGGTTCTCTCAACTGAGAGGCGGCCCATGACATTTGAAATGATTGAAACAAGTCCAGCGGCTCCCGCGGGGCGAACGCGGTTAGGTCGAGGCATCGTGATCGACGATCCCGATGCGGAATTGGTCCAACGCTGGCAGGGTGGAGATGAAGCCGCTTTCGCTGAGTTGATCGAGCGGCATCAGCAAAGAGTCTTCCGACTCTTGATGCGGATGATGGGCACACGAGAGGAGGCAGAGGACGTCTCCCAGGAGGCCTTTCTGAGCCTTCATCGCCACGGCAAAAGATTCCGGGCGGAGTCCCGTTTTTCGACTTTCGTGTATCGGGTTGCGGCCAACGCCGCCCTCAATCGGCGTCGAACGCTGGGCCGAAGCCGGACACGGATCCAGCGGTTGGGAGAACGCCAAGCCGCGGGAGATGATCTGCCGTATGCACCGAGAGATCCGGAGGATGCCACCGCGGGTCGCGAGCTGAGCGCGCATGTCCGGTCGGCACTCGATCGCCTTTCCCCGGCCCTCAGAATGCCAGTGATTCTGTACGACATCGAGGGCTTGCCCTACGCAGAAATTGCTTCGGTCATGGGCGTGGCCGAGGGGACCGTTAAATCTCGAATCCACCGAGCTCGGCAAGCGCTTCGCAAGGAACTCCAGAGTCAGCTCGGGGAGAAGGCTGAGGAAAGCGCGCTGTGAATCATTCTGACGTTCGAAATCATATGGCTGACTATCTTGAAGGCGATCTGCCCTTAGGTCCCAGAGCCCTCTTCGATGCCCACTTGGACGAATGTGCCGAGTGCGCGCAGGAAATCGAGCATATGCGCTTGACGATTGGCGCTTTGCGCAGTTTGCCCGACCCTGAACCACCGCCGATGCTGGTCCATGACGTCATGCGCCGCATCCGTTTGGGAGAAGCCCATCCGACTTGGGGTGATCGAGTTCGGTCTTTCTTCGACTTTCTGCTGTCGCCGAAGGTGCTGGCCCCGATTTCAGCCGCCGCGATTGCAGCAGGCATCGTGATCGGGACTCAGCCTCTGCGTGACTTCATTGAGAGGGGCGGCGTGCTGAATGAGCAAGCAGCGGTCCCCTCCGTGCGAATTCAAATTGCGGGTCTCCCGGTGGAGGCTGCCGGAGCGGGGGCCGTCCTCGAGCGCCCCCGAACACTGTCTCCCGGCGCTGAGATGGTGGCTCGATCTCAGATGTTCCAGGAACGGCCGGCGCGGACGCGATTTAGTGATTGGACTTCGGTGGAATCCTTTCCATCCGGTGGTGCGGTGGCCCCGGGGATCGCCGTGGCTTCGCGGTCTGGGCCGATGGGGTCAAGCGAACTGGCCAGAGGAGCGTGGACCCCGAGTGCCTACCTGCCGGCGCGAACTCCGATGCCGACCCATGCGTGGCCCAGTGCCGACGAGTGGTTGGACATCGTAGAAGAACAGCCCGGGGAATTCGCGGATAGGATGGCGGCGCGCTCGCTGGCCGAACGTGAACACTGGATTGAAAGCCTTTCGCGAAGAGCGGCCGAGCGGGGCCGATTGCAGGCCATTGTCTACTCCCTCCGTTCGAGTTCCAATCCCTTGGCCCATTCCTTGGCCGACGAGATGGCGACTTCTGGGGCTGGCTACGGCGGCGGTACTCTGTCTGTGGCGAACGAGCACGGCGACTGAATCGGGTATTTTCGCCGCTCAAAAGTAGGGGGCTATGCGCCCTAGGTCCCGGCCGTTAACCTCGCCTGGGTGGCCAACGGGATAAAGAGATCACCGGCGCGGATGGGCAATCCGTGATGCGGTGGCAACTGGGAGTTCCAAACTGGATGCGCAACCGTCCCGCTCGCGTTGGGGGCCGCATTGCTCTGATCCTCGTCGGACTCCTCGGCTTTGGCTTAGCCTGTGCCACCTCTTCGGAGCCCTCCCCGTCAGAGCCGGAGATGGAAGTCATCGACCTGAGCCCAGAGGTTCCGAAGACTTGGACGTTTCGCCATTTGACGGCGCCGGTTCTCGCTGTTTTCCGGGGGGTGAATTACGTGTATGCGCCTCGCCGGGTCGAGGTCGAAACGACGCCCGCCGGCGGGTATGTCGATTTATTCTATGTGCGTTCGGGTTTTCAGAAAAGATTCGAACAGGGTGAGTCTCCGGTGATTGTTCGGCTGCCGTCGCGGGTTGAAGCAGGACCTCGTGATGTATTCACCGTGCGCGCTTTCGCGGAGGGGTACCAACCTAAGAGCCTTACGTTCAAACTTTCCGAAGACTTCGACACCGTGGCGATCGATCTCGAACCTTTGCCGAATTCGCTTGAAGCGGTCTCCCATCGCTATTTTGCTGGACGTTCTTCGATTCGTTTCGTTACGCCTGAGGCTTTGAATTTTCGCGTTCAAGAAGCCGATGACGGCTATGCGATTATTCTCAACGAAACGGCCTACACCCCGTCGGGAAAGACGTCTGTTGAATCCATTGAAAGTCCGTTGATCGCCGAGGGGTACGGGCAGCAGCTCGGCCAAGATTTAATGGTCAAATTCGTTTTGCAGAACTCCCATCAGGGTGATCCGGTCGAAATTCGTTCGCGCCAGCGTTATGACGGACCGAGAGATCTGCACGAGCTCGTCATTGATTTGGTGCCGCGCTCGGCTTCGGCGACCAGCATAGAGAAAGCACTGCAAGCCCTAGACGCCTTGGGTCCTTCGGATATTTCCGGTTGCGCGATGATTTTTGATGCGGCCTTGCGTTCAGAACTGAACGTGGGCGAGCTGGCGCGTGCGCTTCGTCCCCAAGGCGAGGTGACCGACCGATATCTACGGGCGGCGATGAGAAGACTGAGCGAGCTTTCTGTAGACGGCGTCATCGATTTTACGGATGGAAGCCAACTCCGGACGGGACACACCATCGAATTGGAGATGGCGATTGCGAATGCTTCGATGGCTCAGGGATACCTGGTGTTGCTTCGGGGCTTCGTGGGCGGATTGGAGCCGGATGCCTCAAGCCAACAGGCCGCTCTGAAAAGCCTCGTCGCACCGGAGATCTCTCCGGCGGAGTTTGATGCTCTCTGGTTGCGCGCCGATGAGGCAGAGCGGCGTTGTCTCGCTTCGCGGTGATCGGCCGTTCACCGATGTGATCTTGGACCTCCGCACGTAGGCTCCTCGTCAAGCCAGTCGGAGGTTTGCATGGCAAAGCGCAGGAGGCAGGGCGAGACGCGTGTGTTTACTCGAGTCGCGCCGAGGCCGCCGTGGACCGGCGAGCGGTGGGCTCGGGGGCCTCACGGGGCAGCACCCTCGTGTGGACGAGATCGTCCCGCAGAGCGCCTCTGCCAACTCGGTGCACGATCGCTGTCTGATGCCGAGGTGCTTTCTCTGGTCCTGCGGACGCGGTCCGCTGGTCGAGGATCTCTGGCTGTGGCCGAAAGCTTACTCGAGGAGGCCGGGGGGCTCGAAGCCCTCGCGGCATCACCTTTGAATGTCTTGGTTTCGATGTGCGGCCTCGGGCCCGCGACATCGGCGAGCCTCCTCGCGGCCGCTGAGATGGGAAGCCGGCTACGGCGATTTCGTCTGAGCCCGGGAGATTGCATTCGTAGCCCGCGAGACATTCGCGATCATTTTTATGAGCAACTTCAAGGCGCTCGTCGCGAGCATGTGATGGTGCTGCTCCTCGATGGTCGAAGTCGAGTTCTGGCGGAATCGCAGGTTTCTCAGGGCACCCTCACTTCGAGCCTCGTTCACCCGCGCGAAGTCTTTCGGCTCGCTGTTCGAGCGGCGGCGGCGGCTCTGGTCGTGGTTCACAACCATCCGAGTGGGGATCCCCGTCCCAGCGAACAAGAATTCAAG
>JAQWNI010000124.1 GCA_029268645.1 Myxococcota bacterium | reverse complement strand
CCGATTCTCCCAGGGGGCCATGTGGGCCCGCTTTGAGTGGACGCTGGGGGGGCTGGGGCTTGGGTTCGGAATCGCGAAGCGAATGTCTGCGGGTTGAGCTCGAAATGCGACCAGAGTTGCAGGCTCCGGTATCGCATCGAGGGTTTGTCGAGCCCGCCTTCAAACGAGTCGAACGTCAGTTTTCAAAGCTCCTGCAGCGCGAGCCTCGCGGGGGTGGGGCTCTGTGTATCTATTATGAGGGCCGCTGTGTTGTTGACCTTCAGGGCGGCGTTCGGAACGCGGCGGCGGAGCCCTGGACGCCTGAAACTTTGGTTATGTCCTACTCAACCGGTAAAGGTGTTTTGGCCAGCCTTCTGCATATTTTGGTGGATCAACGCGCTCTGGCATACGACGACCGCGTGTCCGACCACTGGCCACGTTTTGCTCAGAACGGCAAGCAGTCGATCACCGTTCGACAGCTCCTCTGTCACGAAGCGGGTCTTTTCCGAATTGCCGATTTGGTGGAAGACGCTGAAGAGATGCTCGACTGGGATCGAATGGTCAGTGCCTTGGAGGGCAGTCGACCCGTACATGTGCCAGGAGCCGATCATGGCTATCACGGATTGACCTATGGTTGGCTAGTCGGGGAACTGCTGCAGTGTGCGACGGGATGGCCATTGGAGCGGCTCTTGCGCTGTTACTTGTCGACGCCGCTTGGGCTGGATGATTTCTTTTTTGGCTTGCCTGAGCTTGAGGACTCGCGACGGGCCGACCTCGTACGAGGACGCATCGATCCCTCTTCGGTCGAAACATCTCGATTGGCCATGCGACTCGGTCTCGCTGAGCCGTCGTCGCGTCGAAGCTCTCACTCGGGGGACGACCTCCGGGCGGCCTTATGGCCGAGGGGAATGGAAGAATTTGATCTCAATGCCCCGGGGCTGCGTCGGGCGGTGATGCCCTCATTCAACGGCATGTTCAGCGCGCGGGCTTTGGCGCGACTCTACGCCGCTTTGGCCCAGGGCGGGGCGCTGGATGGGACTCGGCTGATGTCCTCTTCAACGCTGGAGGAGGCGACTCGAGTCCAGAACGAGGGTCCAGGTCGCGTTCTGCCTCAACCGATGGGATGGAGGCTCGGATATCACGGCATTCCTTCTTCGCGGGACGGGGATGAAGGAATCTTCGGTCACTTTGGAATCGGAGGTTCGGGTGCCTTGGCCGATCCACGACGGCAACTGGCTCTCGCGTTTGTGGTCAACAGCGGGCTGAGCGGGTCGCTGGTCGATTCGAGAATGATTCGAATGATGCAATCCGCTTTCGGTTGCATCGCGCAAATCCAGCAAGATGAATTCGAATTCAGGGACCGACGTTTACCCGAATGGGAATCCACTGGTTGAAGACGGTTTTTAGCTTCTTGTCTTGCTCCCACTGTTCGATCAGGCCGTCGATTCTTTTCTTCAGTTCCGGCTGTTCGGGGGACACTGCCCAGGCTAAGTACTCTTGATTCAAAGGCCGGAAAAGCCCAACGAAGTCTTCCCCGCTCGGCGCTGCCGTAATATGCCAGATGGTCGGAGCGTCATGGACGATGAAGTCGACTTTGCCCTGCCGTAAGGCTTCGATGAGTCCTTCGGTGTGTGCAAACGGAATGATCTGGGCATCGGGGAAGCGCTGGATCACCAAAGATTCTCCGGTGGTCGCTTGTCCTACGCCGATCCGAGCACCGGACACCTTCATGGATCGCGAATCTGACCGGCTCTGAATGTCGGACCAACGGATTGCTACGAGTTGCCCTACTTCCATGTAGGGAGAGGTGAAGAGGACTTCCTCAGCGCGCTCATCGGTGATCGACATGCCGGACATAATGATGTCGATCCGATCGGCCTTCAGCGCCGGGATGAGTTCCTGCCATTCGAGCTGGATCCATTGTGGTTGCCGGTCAAGGGCATCTGAGAGCATCTGCCCCAGCGTCACTTCGATGCCTGCCAGCTCACCGTTTTCGAGGAAAGCCATTGGGGGTGAGTCGGGGCTTAATCCGATTCGCAGTGGCTCTCGCGGCGAGGAATGGACACAAGCGCTTGAAAAAATCGCAAGACAAGCGATCGAGGCGAGTGCAGGGGCAAGTGAGAGAAGAGACAGTCGAGTCGGCACGGATCGAATCTCCTTTCAGTGAACGGACCCATCCTGTATCAAAGGTAGGGCGGGAGGGCGTTTCTTGCCGAGGCGATCAGCGGGACACAGCACTTTTTTCGATATCCGGGCGGCTAATCCGCTTGCAGAGCCACTCTGGTCTTCTTATTTTTGGCCGCTGACCTGGGGGCGAGAGGGGACATCCATTTGAGCAACGATCAACCCGAAGTTGTGCATCGAAGCGATTATTGCGCCTCTGATTTCGCGATCGATCAGGTCGATCTCGATTTCGTACTGGGGGACGGTGAAACATTTGTCTCCGCTCGGATGGAATTCCGACGGGAAACCCGGTCGGCGGGAGGTGGGGCTCCGCTCGTGCTCGATGGCGAGGACCTGGATACCATGGAGGTCCGCCTCGATGGTGTGGCCCTCTCGGCACCTCGATGCAAGGTGGGTGAGCGCGAGTTAGTGATTGAGTCGCCTCCTGACCGATTCGTGCTTGAAACTCGTGTCCGTATCCAACCCGAGCTGAATACAGCGCTCTCCGGCTTGTATTGCACCAGCGGAAATTTTTGTACCCAGTGCGAGGCGATGGGATTCCGTCGGATCACCTGGTTTCTCGACCGACCGGATGTCATGGCGCGATTCACCACGACGATCACTGGCGACAGGAATCGGTGCCCTGTGATGCTCTCTAACGGGAATCGGGTGTCGGAGGAAGATCTTGGTGAGGGGCAGTACCGAGTCCGCTGGGAGGATCCGTTTCCGAAGCCCAGTTACCTCTTTGCCTTGGTGGCAGGAGATTTGGTTTGTCACCGGGGCGAGTACGTCACGATGAGCGGGCGTGCGGTCAACCTAGAGATTTGGGTGGAATCTCAGAATGGCGACCGTTGCGATCACGCCCTGCAGTCCCTCAAGCGATCGATGGCGTGGGACGAGCAGACCTTCGGTCTCGAATATGACCTAGACGTCTACATGATTGTTGCGGTAAACGACTTCAACATGGGGGCCATGGAAAATAAGGGTTTGAATGTCTTCAACTCCAAGTACGTTTTGGCGATTCCGGAGACGGCGACCGACGACGACTACGAAGCGATTGAACGAGTCATCGGGCACGAATATTTCCATAACTGGACGGGCAACCGGGTTACCTGTCGAGATTGGTTTCAGTTGACTCTCAAGGAGGGGCTGACAGTCTTTCGAGACCAGCAGTTCGGTGCCGACATGACGTCGGCTCCGGTCGTCCGTATCGACGAGGTCAAACTGCTGCGATCCGCGCAGATGACTGAGGATGCTGGCCCGATGGCCCATCCGATTCGGCCCGATTCGTACATTTCGATGGACAACTTCTATACCGCTACGGTCTACAACAAGGGAGCCGAGGTCGTTCGGATGTACCAGACCTTACTCGGAGTGGAGGGTTTTCGGCGGGGGATGGACCTCTATTTTGAGCGCCATGATGGTCAGGCCGTCACCTGTGACGACTTTCGGGCGGCGATGGCCGATGCGAACGCCCGTGATTTTGATCAATTTGCGCTCTGGTACGGGCAGCCAGGCACGCCCTTGGTTGAAGGCTGGGATGAATTTGATTCGGAGACAGGCTGCTACACACTGCATCTCCGGCAGAGTATGCCGAGGACGGGCTACGACGTCGTAGACGGCGCCGAGTTTTTGCCTTTGCACATCCCTGTCGGGTTAGGGCTTTTGGATCCGAGTGGTGTGCCCAGTCCCGCCCGGCGAGAAAGCGAGACCGTGGCTTTTTCAGTCTCGAATTCGGTGATTGAACTGACGGAACTGGAGCAGAGTTTTCGCTTCTTCGACTGTGGCGCGCGTCCCGTGCCTTCACTTTTACGAGATTTCTCTGCGCCTGTGCGACTCCGTATGGAACGCTCGGCAGCGGATCTTGCGTTTTTGATGTCGAATGACTCCGATGCGTTCAACCGTTGGGATGCCGGACAAGAGTTGGCGCAGCGAGTTCTTCTGGAGCTCGCGGACCGCGTCGGATCCGGTAGTAAACTTGAATTGAGCACGGACTTCTCGGATGCTTGGGGACGCGTCCTTGGGGATGAAAAACTTGATGGTTCCCTACGGGCCCTCGCTTTGACGCTCCCGGCGGAAAAGGTGCTTGGGCAGGAGATGGAAACGATCGACCCAGAGGCTCTCTTCCTCGCGCGTGAGTTTCTGCGTCAGAATCTGGGAGCCGTACACGCGAGCATGCTTCAGGAGATCTACTTCGGCTGCGCGGAAGCGCGTCCATACTCCAACGATAAAGCAGCGATCGATCGCCGACGCCTGAAGAACGCGGCGCTTGCGTATCTCGTGGCCGGAGAGGTACCCGGGGCAATCGAGTGGGCTGCGGATCAATTTTATTCTGCGGACAATATGACGGATGCCCAAGCCGCTCTGGGGATTCTCTGCGATGTAGAGGCGCCCCCAACCGAGGAGGCGCTAGCTCAGTTCTATGCGCGCTGGCATGGCGACCCCTTGGTGCTCGATAAATGGTTTGCTCTTCAGGCGGCCTCGCGTCGCCCGGACACGCTGGATCGGGTCGAGGCACTTCGGGGACATGAAGATTGGAGTCTTCGAAATCCGAATCGAGTGAGGGCCTTGTTGGGCACTTTTTGTGCCGGAAACCAGGTTTACTTTCATCATGCGTCCGGAAGAGGGTATGCGCTTTTGGGCGAGACGGTCCGAAGTCTGGATTCTCTGAATCCTCAAGTGGCGGCTCGGATGGTCTCGATCTTTAATCCATGGCGCCGGTTTGATGAAGGACGCCAGTCTTTGATGAAAGAAGAGTTGATCAAGGTTCGGGATGAGCCCGGACTCTCGAAGGATGTTTTTGAGATCGTGACCCGCGCGTTGGTGGCTGAATAATCCGACTGGAAGAAAGGAAAAGATCATGGGAACGCTTCATGAGTTCAGTTTGCTGGATATCAATGGGGACAGGAGGTCCTTGTCCGATCTTGAGGGTAAAGTCGTTTTGATCGTCAATGTGGCATCGCGATGTGGACTGACTCCTCAATATGATGGGCTTCAGCGCTTGTACGACGAGTATCGGGGACAAGGCCTCGAGGTCCTAGGTTTGCCGTGCAATCAATTTGCCGGACAAGAACCGGGAACCGAGGAGGAAATCAGGGATTTCTGCTCGGTGCAGTATGGCGTCGAATTTCCGATGTTTTCGAAGATTGAAGTCAACGGGGCAGGGCGCGAGCCGCTTTACCAATGGTTGACCGCTTCGAGCGTGGGGCCCGAGGAATCCGGGGACGTGAAGTGGAACTTTGGAAAATTTTTGGTGGGCAGGGATGGTGAGCTACGGGGGCGGTTCGACCCCTCTGTTGAGCCGGGTGCCGAGGACGTGAAAGCGGCGATTGAGCAAGCCCTCGCAGAGGACTAGTTCCCCACGGGCTACTCGGGAGGCGTGCGGGAAAATTTGGAGGCCCGCCACCCTTCGCGCTATCCCTCTGCCCGCCGCTCGGTCCCATCAAACCCGGTGGGGCCGTCTTGAGGTCAGAACGGAGCGTCTCGATGGCGGGCGAAAATGCGAAACAGCCGATTCTACAGGTGAGTCACGTCAAGCGGCGATTTGGTGAACGCCTCATCCTTTCAGATGTGACCTTCAGCCTGCAAGCGGGGGACCGGGTCGGCGTCCTGGGCGTCAATGGTTCAGGAAAGTCCAGTCTGATGAAAATTGTGGCTGGGCGGGATCCCGACTTCGAAGGGCAGGTCCATGTGGCCTCGGGCAAGTCGGTTGGATACGTGCCCCAGGAGCCTGAGCTCGACCTAGAAATGACTGTCAGAGAAAACGTCGAGACTGCAGTCGCCGAGACACGATCGCAGATTGCTCGTTACGAAGAGATCTTAAAGCTCTGGGAGGATCCTGAAGTCCTTGAGAGCGAAGAGAAGACCAACGCGTTGCTCGAGGAACAGGGGCGGGTGCAGGAGATCCTTGAGCATCGAGACGCGATGGACCCGGCTCGGCTCGACGCCAAGATTGAAATGGCCATGGCGGCATTGCGACT
>JAQWNI010000123.1 GCA_029268645.1 Myxococcota bacterium | reverse complement strand
CACAACAGCACCGCACCAGAGCCCGACCTACTCCTCAAGACCGGTGTCCGTACAACATGGGGTCTAATCCGCGCCGCCGCAGACTGCACTCGCTGGAGGGACAGATGCTCTAAAGACGCCACTCGACCCGACTAACCCCTTGGCTCCCGGTCGGCTCGGCCTCTCGCCCGCAGCCGGTCGCCTCTCTCGCCCATCACGGCCAATAGAGCCGTCGTGCCTCTTCGGTCAAAGCTTCCCGATGATCCGGATCGGCCACCTGAATTAGGGCTTCGGCACGCTCCCGCACACTCTTGCCCAAAAGCCGTGCAACGCCATGCTCTGTCACCACAGTATCAGCCAATTCTCTCGGGATCGAGACGATCTGACCCGCTTCGAATTGAGGCACAATCGTGGAGACTTCTCCGCTTCGAGCGGAGGACGGCAAGACCGTCACCGCACGACCTCTTTTAGACATGAAGGCACCCAAATGAAAAGCCAGCTGCCCGCCCAAACCGCTATAGACCCTGGGCCCCAGGGCATACACCCCGACCTGACCCGATAGGTCGACCATCAGTGCGCCATTGAGGGTGAGCATTTGATCATGCTGAGCAATTTGCATGGGGTCGTTGGTGTGTTCGTACGAGTGCAACTCAAAGAAGGGGTTGTTTTCCACATAGGCCAAGTCTTCGAGGCTGTTCCCCGCGTGGCAGGAAACAAATCGCTTTGGATGCAGCTCCGCATATTTCGAGGTGATAATTCCCCGGCGAACCAAGTCGATGGTTCCAGGGACTGTCAGCTCAGAGAAAAAACCTAAATCGTTCGCGTCGTCAAAGGCACCCAAGAGTGGTAGGGCCCCGGTGTGACGGCCGATGCCTACCTGGATGGTGTCTCGATCCCGCACCAAAGATCGCACGTGCGCCGCGATCGCCCGATCTGTTGCCGGAAAGCTCTCCGGCTCCGGGTCAGGAGAGCCCAATCGCGGCCGATCTCCCGGCACGATCGCGTCTACCTGAGAAACGTGAATGCGAGTATCGCCAAAAGTTTGGGGCAACTCCGGAGAGGTCTCGACGATCACTTTACGCGCGCGCCGAGCACTACTGACTGCATCCCAGACCGCATTCCCAACACACATCCAGCCGTGATCGTCGGGCGGTGTGACCACTGCCATCAAAACATCCAATGGACCCGACTCTTCGGGTCGGTGATCATGGGATTTATGCTGATTGATTAGAGAGAAAGGATGAAAATCAATCAGGCGACGATCCAGCGCCTGGCGATTGTCCGGAGCTAAGGCGTACTGCACTTGCAGATTCCAGCTCTCGGCCGCTTCCTCGCGGAACCAACCCATGTCCGGAATCACGACGCTCCGCACCTTCACGTTACGCAGTTCTTCTCCGCGAGCCGCGAGCGCGGCCAAAACACTCGGAGGTTGGTGAGAGCTCGGAATCCACACCATCTCCCCCGACTCGATCAACTCTGCTGCCGTGACGGCATCGCAGGTTTTTTCTTTGATGAGCTGCGCGGGATCACCGCTTAAGTTCACTTCAGACATCGTGGGCTCTCCTCAACCGGCGGCCGGTTTACGGCCCGAAAAGAGCCAAGCGGCCGCCTCCATTGCAAAACCATCGCCGTCCCAATATGGCGCAAGACGGTCTGCCACGGCCGCCCTGACTTGCTGAACGGTTGCTTCATCCGCCCGGGTCTCACGCAAAGCTGCTCCGGCCGGACCCATCTGAAGGATGAAGTCCAAAGTTGCTTCGCGGGCCCGCCCAGTGCCGATTCGCACCCCCGGCTCCACGGACTGTCCGGCCACCCGTTCATAACCAGCATCCTTCAGAAGTCCCTTGACACGATCCGCATTTGCGAAGGCGAAGGGTCCGGGGGCATCCGGGGCGGGAGGAGGCGGCATCTCCAAGTACTCCGCGGCCACAATCGCCGGCAGAGTCATCCAAGGATTCAGGCTCCGATCTCGCCAACATGCGAAGACGAAACGCCCTTCTGGCCGCAACGCCGTGCGAAGATTCTTGAAGGCCGCCTTCGGATCGTCGAAGAACATGACGCCAAAACGCGAGAAGAGCAGGTCGAAACTGTCGGCCGCAAAGCGATGAGTCTGCGCGTCGCCCTGGATGAAACGGATGGCCTCTTCCCCGGCCGCCTGAGCGCGAGATTCCGCGTCGGTCAGCATGGGGCGAGAGAGATCGATGCCGACGATTTTGCCGGACAGGCCCACCCGACGGGCCAGCTCAATGGCAGTGAAGCCGTTCCCGCAGCCGACATCCAACACTCGCTCCCCCGGCTTCGCCTCGGCGGCTTCTAACGCCAGCCGGCCGATGCCGGAGAGCTGAGACTCAATTAAGTCAGCCACCGCCACCCACTTCGGCCCGCTGACTTCGTTCCAATATTCGCGCTGCGCTGTGTTGGCATCCGAGTCTTGTCCCACAGATGGCCTCCTGCTGTTAAGGTCTACACCATACCGATCGCGGCGAGCCCTGTCGGCCAGATCCGAGACGGCGAAGCCAGCGCGATTAGACCCAAAACCGGGCAGGCCGGCTGCGGGCCGCTTCCTTACTGACGTGATTCGAGACGACCCCGATGTTTCAAACTCTCCAGACACAAGCCGAGGGCTCGATTGGACGACTACAACTCGATCGACCCGATAAGCTCAATCCTCTTTCGACACAGACTCTCACTGAGATCGCCGAGGCAGCACGCTGGTTCGACGAGCAGCCCGAGGTCAAAGTCGTGATTGTTGGGGGCTCTGGCCGGTCCTTTTCCGCAGGAGCCGACTTATCGACCTTTTCCGGCTCGGGCGAGCCGAGTGGACTTTCCACCCGTGAGGCCGCTGAATGCGGCCGCACCATGGCAGACGCTCTTGAAAGAATGAAAGCGCTCAGCATTGCGCGCATCCAAGGATGGTGCGTCGGGGGCGGACTGGTTCTCGCTGCAGCGTGCGACCTACGAATCGCCGCTGCAGACGCCCGGTTCTCGATTCCCGAGGTCGATCTCGGGATACCCCTGGCCTGGGGGGGCATCCCGCGACTCGTCCGCGAGATCGGCCCGGCGCTGACGAAGGAACTGGTCCTGACCTGTCGACCGTTTGATGCACAAGAAGCCAAGGCCAGCGGCTTCCTCAACCGGGTCGTCCCCCTGGCAGACCTGGACCTCGAAGTCGAAACTCTGGCGCACTCTCTTGCGAGCAAAGCCCGTCACACCCTGCAGTCGACTAAGCAGCACGTCAACGCGGTCACCGAACAAATGGTCGGCACGATGAGGAGTTGGGGCGACGCGGATGGCCTGGTCACCGCTTTCGGGGACGAGGAGTGTAAACAAGCCCGACGCGACTACCTTGAAAGGCGACCCAAGCGTTGATTCGTCGGGGGGGCAAAAACCCGCCCTGATCCAGCGGGAGCGGAACCTTGCAGCTCACGCCGAAGACTCGATCAAATCCGCGCCCTGGGAGGGACTGCGGGCTCTAGAACTGGCCTGATTGAGCGATCACATTTTTTTTCGCCACAAAACCGAGTGGGTCGCCACACACCTGGGAAACGCGCCGATTTGTGGGCGCGCGGAAACCTCCGAACCAGGGACCCAAATGACGACTTTATTTCTTCGCCTCGCTCCTTTCTGGATGTTTCTGCTGCTCGCCTTGCCCCTCACCGCTCAAGCCAACAGATTGGTGACGATCACGTTCAATCCAAATGACGGGGCGTTTGACCCAACCCCCCGTCCTCCGGGCGCCACTGGTAAACCGGATTTCATCCAAGATGGCGTGCGCTACGCAGGTTTTCGGCACGAGGACCCTGGCACCCCCAGTGGCGCAGACTACTGGATCGCGCATACGCACATCAAAGGTTACTTTCAATCGCCTATACAAGGATGGGCCGACGCACCCCACTCCTGGCGAGACGGACTTCAAGGCGGCCTCATCAGCGTTGAAGACGGCTCCAAATTCGACCTGATTTCGATCGATTACTCCATCGTCGAACGATATCCAGAAACCCCCGCACCCCCTGGTCGATCCCAATTCGAGCGCCTTCCGTGGTCCCAACCCGAAGATGATGTCGCCATTATCGTTGCGCCCGATGTCCAGATCGCAACGCCCACCTTCGCGGATTATGAATCCCAATGGACGGCTTACTCAATTGACGACGGAAGCGAGTTTGACCTCGGCGGCGGAGTCACCGACCCCAGCAGACCCGCAGCAGGGACCCCGATGGGAACTCTCTTTTTCTCAGGTTTCGACAATCTGGACCAAATCTTCATCACCCACACCGGTGAGGAAGTCCTCTTTGGGGAAGTGGTGATTCGCGTTCTTGATGGAGACGCTGAAGTGCCTGAGCCTGGGACAGCTCTCCTGCTCATGACGGGACTCGTTTGGGTCGGCATCCGACAGGCTCGTCATCGGATGACGATCGACTAGAAGCTCACGAGACGGCGCAAGGAAGGGCCACAGCCGCCCGAACGCAAAGCCTGACGCGATCAGAGAGCAAACTCGCTAGCATGGTCCGGCCACATCAGGCCCGGAGCCTTCATGCCTCTACCCGCCGCGAGCTCAGACATCCTCGACCCAGTCAATATCGAGAACCCCTACCCGCTTTACGCCAAGCTCCGCACAACCGACCCCATCTACCGGATCCCGGGGACTGAGGTTTACTGGATCTCCGATCGAGAGCGAATCGAGGAGGCGTTAAACCGGCACGACGTCTTTTCGGCAAACCTGACCGGCGTCCTGATGACTGACCCCTCAGGCTCTCCGGTCGTGTTCGAACTTTCGGCGTTTGGAAGTGCGGTGGATGCCATCGCTAACGCGGACGAACCCGCCCATGCTGTTCACAGGAAGCTTGTGCTTCCCGGGGTTCGCCCAGGACGCATCGCGGAAATGGAGTCCGCGATTCGAGCGCGTGCCGCAGAAGAAATCAACGCCCTGGTGACCGCTCAGGGAGGCGATTGGATCGAGCGAGTCGCAAACCCCATTCCCACTCGAGCGATGGCCCAAGCTGTCGGCCTCCCCGTCGAAGACGCCGATCAACTCCTCGATTGGGCCATGGCCGGCACCGAAATTTTGGCCGGGACAACCCGCCCAGAGCGTATGCAGGAAATCGCCACCGCGACAGCTGATCTGTCCAAATACCTTTCAGATCGCTTGGAGGACGCCCTGACGCGGCCGCCGTCATCCCCGGCCCCGGGAATCATCTCCGACTTGGCCGAGGGCGTTCGCCGGGGCCAGATCAAACAGGAAATGGCGGTCTCGATCTTGGTCGTTCTGGCCGGTGCCGGTGGCGAATCGACCGCAGGGCTGCTGGGCAACGCCGGGCGCCTGCTCGCCCTCCATCCAGAAGTTCAGCAGGAGTTGCGAGCAACTCCGAGCCTGATCCCGCGCTTCGTCGAGGAGGTCCTTCGGCTTGAATCCCCCTTCAAGGGGCACTATCGGGTGAGCCTCCAGGAAACCCATCTCGGCAATACACTCATCCCAAGAGGAGCCCGGCTATTGCTGCTCTGGGCGGCGGCCAACCGCGACCCCGACCGCTTCCCTAACCCTGACGCAATCGACCTGCATCGGAAAAACCCACAAGATCATCTTTCCTTTGGGCGCGGCATCCACTTCTGCATTGGGGCCCGGTTAGCCCGACTCGAGGCGCGAGTCGTTTTAGAGGAGTTGCTCGCCCGAACCGGCACCCTGAACCTAGATCCGGATTCGGCCCCTCGACACGTACCCAGCATCTTTGTTCGCCGGCTTGAGACCCTGCCGCTGCGAATGACAGCCCCCTGAGGCACTGCTCGAATCAAGCCAGAGGCACCAGCGCCCCGCCCTCAAAGAATCGGCGAGGGTTGTCGACGAGCAGGCGCTCGACCTCCGATTCGGTTACCCCCGCTTCATATAAGCGAGGTACGATATTTCTTGAGAAATGCGTCGGATCAAAAAGGTCTACCGCCGCATCGAGCAAAGCCTTTGGCAACGGCTCGCCGCGCCAGCACCAAACTGAATCATGGGACACGACCAGCCGGTCGCCGGCGCCTGAACGAATCATCCGAACCAATGCCTCAACGCGCTTTGCATCCGGCTGAATGACTTCGATTCCAAAGCGATCAAAACCCAAATAGGAGCCGCCCCGAGCGATCCGCATATGGTATGCGTGGTCATCCGTCCCGCACGAATGCCCGACGATAATTCGGTGAGCGGGCACACCCAAGTCCGTGAGAATTTTCTGTTGGGCGTCGCCCATCGTTCCTTTATCGGTATGCGTGGTGATCGGCGCACCGGTAGCAAGAGAAGCGCGGCCCGCCGCCTCCAAGACCCACCGTTCATATTCGGTAATTTGCCCCGGCCCGGTGGCCACCTTGATGATTCCGGCTCTGACCCCTGTCTCTCCGATCCCTTCAGTCAGCTCGCGAACAAAGAGTTCTGTCATTGCCTCAACTTGCGGTTCGAAGGCCGCCCGAAACTTCCAGTAGGCTGCGCCACCCTCCTCCTCTTTGTACAGGCCCGTGGCGCAAATAATCTGAAATCCGGTGGCCTGCTCGACCCGGGCCGCCAGCTCAACATCTCGGCCGAGGTCAGCGGGGCACGGATCCAGAAGCGTGCAAAACCCGAGATCCTGTAGCCGTGCGATGCGATCCACGCAAATTTCGAACTGCTCTTCCGAGGAGGGGCCGGGATGCGTAGAGTGTCCCTCCGAGCCTGGGTAACCAATCACCAGATGCTCATGCATCAAAGTTCGACCGAGATCATCAGGGGCAATTTCGCCCGTCACCGTCGCAATCTTTTTCATTTACTTGTCCTCCCGATCAGTCTTCCCAACTAACGGGCTCGATTCATTTTTTTAAACACTCAGGCGAATTTTTTGGTCAATCAAGGCACTGTTCGGATCCAGCCCCTGCTCAGCCTGCCTCAACATGCGCCAAATTTCAGGTCCCATCAGATCGAGTCCAGTCGAGCCGTACGCCTCACCGCCAAATCGCTGAACATTGGCCGTCTGATCGGCGAGAATCGCCACATCCTGGGCCAAAATTTCGTCGAGAAATTTCTCGAGGGTTCGTATCACTTCAGGATTTTGATCCGGCAGACGCCAACAGCTGACCAAGAAACCGCGCGTCTGAAAATCGGAAATGGGAGTGTGCGGGAAGGTTGTAATCTGGTGCCGCTCAGCCCCCGTTTGATACTCGACTTGAGCAATCCCCGGCATAAAAAAGCGATCCCAATGTTTCTGTACGACGGGCGTCCCGTCCTCAGCATGTGTCGGCCCGGAAAGGGGCGGCTCGCCGATGTACTCCACCTCAATCCCATCGAGAATCCGACGTCGCTCAGCCACAATCTCTCGGCGGGCGGCCTGGCCTCGAAAGTCACCTCGATGAACAAAGCTCGTATGCGGAACGTCCAAAGCGTTTTCTAAGGCCGCGTGGAGCGTACAATTAAAGAGATACTCCCGATGAATGGCCACATAGTCCGGGTCATCCACAAAGGGAATGCGCAATGGGCGCCCGACCGATTGGCTCTCGCAGTCTCCCCAGACCCAGATAAAGCCGTCCTGTTCAACCGTTTCAAAAGCAGGAACCGACCTCTTCGCAGACATCTCCTGTTGACCATCCAGTAAGCCAGGAATCCCCCGGCAGGCGCCCGATCGATCGAACCGCCAACCGTGATACGGGCAGACCAAACAACCCTCTTGATCAACGGCACCCTGTGAGAGGCGAACGTTCCGGTGGGGACAGCGATCCAGAACAGCCCCGACGCCTCCCCCACCCGGCTCCCTATAGAAGGCCAGAGGCCACCCCAAGATCGTGCGAGCAATTGGATTTCCCTCCAACTGATCACTTCGACACGCGACGTGCCAACCCTTCTTGACCTGAGCCACTGAGAGGTGCCCCTTGGACTCGGGGGGTTTCATACGCGCTTCCATTGCGTTCATCGCCCACTCTCCTGTGCGCAGCCAGTGCACCACTCAATGATGCCCCTTTAATGGGATTGAGAAAAGGACTCAGCTGAACTGCGATGACCCACCTTCCCGTGGTCTAGATCGCCTCGCTTCTCTAGAGTGGCTTCATGCCTCAATCCTCCAAACGACTCCAGGTCTACACCACAGCCCCGATGGAAGACGCGCGGGATGCACGGACAACCTTCCGACATCTCGAGGAAATCGGGTACGACGGAGCTTTTTCTTTCGAAGCCAAACTCGACCCCTTCCTGCCACTGGCCCTGGCTTCCGAGCACACTCAAAATCTGAGACTCGGCACCGCCATCGCCATCGCCTTCGCCCGGAACCCGATGAACCTGGCCAATCTGGCCCACGGCCTCCAGTCCATCACCGGCGGCCGATTCATGCTCGGCCTCGGCTCTCAGGTGCGACCCCATATTGAAAATCGTTTTTCAATGACTTGGTCCAAACCCGCAGCGCGAATGCGAGAGATCGTCCTTGCGATCAAAGCCATCTTCGACGCATGGGAAGGCCGTTCCCGCCTCGACTTTCGCGGTGAGTTTTATCGTCACACCATCATGATTCCTGCTTTCGACCCGGGACCTAACCCATTTGGACCCCCGCCCATATTTACCGGAGGATTTGGCCCCCTGATGACCGCGGTCGCCGGTGAGGTCGCGGACGGATTCATCGCGCACCCTTTTAACAGCCGCGAGTCCCTCCTGAAGAACATGATGCCTGCCCTCGACGAAGGCCTTGCCCGAAGCGGTCGACGTCGTGCCGACCTAGAGATCATCTGCGCCACCCTCACTGTC
>JAQWNI010000122.1 GCA_029268645.1 Myxococcota bacterium | reverse complement strand
CTGCGTCCACAAGAAAAGCTTCCGACCAGCTCGGGTCCACAGCTCCCGGATCGGCTTGGAAGTGATCGTGGATCTCCTCCACGAAGCCCGCATTAATTCCGTACCGAGGGTAAAACGTTGACCGGGGTGGCTGCGGCTCGTCATCAAGCGCAACCTGATCGGCTTCCGGCTCTCGATCGGGATCAGATCCGTTCGATTTTTCTCGCTTCATGGCTCTTGGCCCCTCGCCGTCAGGCTCTCTATCGCACCTTCTCAATAGTAACCGGCATCGGCCGGTCGGCCGGGCCGCTGGACCCTCAGAATTTGCATTCGCCGGTTTTTTTGGAGCGGCGGCGTTCAGTCTTCGGCCAAAAAACGTTCGAGGACTTCAGCAACGGAATCGGGCGCTTCCATCGGGATCAGATGACCCGCATCGAGCGTTTCAAGACGAGCGTTGTCCATCGTTGCGACCAACTGCTCAAAGACCGCCCGGGGAAAGTTTCCCTGGCTGGCCCAAACCAAGAGAACTCGGGCCGATAGGCCTGAAAGCGTCTGAAAAACATCGAAACCGCCCGTATGGGAAAAGATCGCTGCTTCGGCGGCGGGGCTACATTTTAACTCGACCCCACCCGCCTCGCGCTCTCGGAGCCCCTCCGCGCAATACAGATCTAGGGCTCGAGGGTCCCAAACCTTGAAGAAATCCCGGGAGGCGAAGTGCTCGCGGGCGGCGGCCCGGCTCGGCCATTCAGACCGCCGCCGACGCGCCCGCTCGGCCATCAGCAGGCCGGCCGAGGGAGGAGCTTCCGGATCGGCGTGACCCAAGGGGGGAATCACAGGGTCGAGAGCCAACACCCGTTCAAAGAGCCCCGGCCTTTGTGCTTCGGAGGAGAGCAGCAGCGTGCCACCAAAAGAGTGTCCAAGCCCCAGAGCAATCCGGGATGAACCGGTTTCCGACAGCAGAGTCTCCGCCACTCCACGGGCATCTTTGACCATTTCGCGCCAAGAATAGGCGGAGGCCTGGGGATGCCCCGGCGGCACGGGGGAATCCCCCGCCCCTCGGGCATCCATGGCAACAACCCGAAACCGGGAGCGGATCTTTTCGGCAAACGGAGCCCACATACCCGCACAAAATCCATTGGCGTGGTGGAGCAAGGCGAGCGGGCCATCCCCGCCCCAATCCTGAAGCGCGATTTCGACCCCAGTCTCGGGTAACGAGATCCTCCGACGCACTACATCACCCGGCACCATGATTGTCCGCCTCTCCTCTTTTTTTCTAATCCAATGGATTACTTCGCGCGCCACCCGGCTTCGCGCCTTCTGCGGAATAAGGCGTTACGTTAACGCCGTGGCCACTCCTGGGAAAAAAGACGCACCCGGACTCCGATCCCGAATCCTAGCCAATCTCTCAAGCTTTGAGCGCCGAAGCCAGGTTGAAGCGGGGCTGACGCCCGCCGCAGTCGCCGTCATCATCGTCCAAGATACGCTGCATCCGGACCCGTGCTTCGTCATCACACGCCGCACCCACCGACTGCGTAAGCACCCAGGTCAGTGGGCCCTGCCGGGCGGACGCCTCGAAGAGGGAGAAGACGCCCGCACCGCCGCCCTACGGGAGACACGAGAAGAACTTGGCGTTCGCATCACTCCCGAAGCCATCTTGGGCCTCCTAGACGACTACCCGACCCGGTCAGGTTTCGTCATTACACCCGTCGTAGTCTGGGCCAATCCGGACCTTAAGCTGAACCCGGACCCCAATGAGGTCGCCGAAGTCCATTACGTGCCCCTGGCGGATCTCGAACGCCCCGAAGTTCCACGACTCCGAAACATTAAAGAGAGCGACCGGCCAGTCATTTCGGTCCCAATTCCGATGCTCGATACGAATGTCCACGCGCCCACCGCCGCCATCCTTTACCAGCTACGCGAAGTGGCCCTTCGCGGGCAAGCCACCCGCGTCGCCCACTTCGAACAACCGGTTTTCGCCTGGCGCTGACTCCCATCAAGGCAAAGCCCGTCCTGGCTCGCTCGGCTGCTAGTGTGCTGACCAACAGGGCCACACCGATGGGTCCGTCACTGGAGCGTCCCTCGCCCCTTTTTAAATCAATCGAACTCATCCGCCTAGACGAGGAAACACGATGAGCCCGGCCCGCCCTCCTGACTGCCCTTGTTGCCCCGCGTCGCCCCGAGGCCTTTTTGACTGAGTCAACCGACACAGCCGAACCGAAAGCCAAATCAGCTGTCCCGCCCGCCAAGACACGCTGGCGAGATCGTGACCATACCCAAGGCCACCTTCTCAAGTCCCTCGGATTGCTCGCTCTGCCCATGGTGGGCAGCAGCTTAGTCGGAGGGGTGCTCTTTCAGCTTGTCGATCTGAAATTGATCAGCGAGCTAGGCGACCAGGGCATGACGGCCGTCGTGATCACCAATCAGAGCATGCGCCAGATCTATATGGTCTTACTGATGGGAGCGAGCTTCGGGGCCCAGGGACTTATCGCGCGAAGCATTGGCTCATCGGATCAAGAGAGAGCCGACCATATCGCTGGCCAAACACTCCTCATGGGAACTCTGATGAGTATCGCAGCTGCTGCGATCGGACTCATCTTCGCCCGCGATCTGCTTTCCTTGATGAACGTTTCTGACGAAGTGCTCAAGATGGGCGTCCCCTACGTACGATGGGTCTTTGGCCTGAATTTCGGTTTCGTCTTCGTGATCCTCTTCGGTTCCCTGCTCGCCGGCGCCGGCGATTCCTCGACCCCCTTCGTCATCACTATCGCGCAAACAGCGATTTCACTCGTGGCCGAATGGATGCTGATTGGGGGCCACCTCGGAGCCCCCGACCTCGGAATCCGAGGCGTCGCCATCGGTTTGGGGGTGGGTCAGTTGGTCGCGATCGGATTGGCGGGTCGAGCCCTCTTTTCGGGGCGCACCCGCGTCCATGTCCGCGCCCGACACATGCGACCCGACTGGGCCGCCATGCGAAGCATTCTCTCGCTCTCTTGGCCTCCCGCATTTCAGATGCTCGGCGGCTTTCTCGTCACGGTCTTTTTCATTCGCCTCATGGGCGATTTTGGCGGCCGAGCACAAACTGCTTACTCGATTGGGCTTCGCCTTGGAATGATCGCACCAATGATTTGTTTTCCCCTGGCCGGGGCCGTTGCGACGCTCGTCGGCCAAAATCTCGGGGCTCGCAATATCCCCCGCGCTTGGCGCGCAATGGGGGTTGGCATATTGGTTCACGGCGGCGTGATGTGGACACTCGCCATCGCTCTCTTCATTTTCCGAGAGCCCTTCCTCCGGCTCTTCACCCAGGATCCCGAAGTGATCGAAATCGGGAGTCGCATGTTGATGTGGCAAGCCGGTCAATTTGCCCTTCTCGCCTTCCTGTTCGTTTTCATGCGCGCCCTGCAGGGCGCCGGCGACGTGATCGTTCCCATGGGCATGTCCCTCGCGAGCGCCCTTCTCGTCGCCATCCCCCTCGGCCTCTATCTGTCGGAGGACTACGGACTGGGGCCCGATGGGCTGTTTATCGCCCAGTTCGCCAGCACGGCTCTTTCCACGGTGATCAACGGCGCATACGTCGCCACCGGGCGCTGGACCCGGATGGGTTCTTTAAAGAGAACCCCAGCGGCTTGAACCGTCGGCCAAGATGGCCAGCGGCCCTACACGAAGAACGATCCGTTTAGTTAGGGAGCTTGATCACCCATGTGCATCAGCGGCAGAGGCTGAGGGCTCGCCGAGTCCATGAAATAGATCTTCGAAGCGGGGTCTTCACTCATCTTTTTCAAAGCCTCAAGGGCCTGGAGCTGGATATAGGCGGGATTGGTCGAAACGGCGTTGTTCACCGCCTCAATCTCGTAGGCCCGAGCGTCGGCGAGAATTCTCTGCCTCTGCGCTTGTTCCTCAGCCGCCGCGCGTTGGGCTGAGGCTGCAGCCACCTGCTGCTGTTGCTCCGTACGGAACCGCTCAAGTTCGGCTTTTTGGCGCTCGACGGCTTGTTCACGCTCTTTTTTCTGTTCGATGGCATTGGTGAGAACCGGAGGAAGATTGATGCCGCGAATCAAGACCTCATCGACGATGATTCCCTTCGGGGTCACGAATTCGGAAAGACGGCCTTGGATTTCGACGGCCAAGTTGTCGCGCGTCTCCTCAAGAAAGAAGTCCTCCGCCCGGGCAATTCTTGTCCCCGCCTCTCTCACCAAGGCTCGCACCTTGGGGAGCATGTGGACGGCGACGACCATCGTTTCATCGCCTGTTTCCCGGTACATGAGAGGCGCCATGGATCCGTCCAGCCGATACTGAATACTCATGTCGACCTTGGTGAGCAATTGATCCCGGGTAGGCACGTCGACACCCGCCATTTTGTGGGTCTTTTCACGGACGTCGATATCGCGCCATGTGTAGAGCGGATTGACTGGAAAATGAGGCCCTTCGGAGAAGGGCTTATCGATCACTTCGCCAAAAAAGGAGGCAACTCCGACGTGGCCGGCAGGAACTTGGTGGAAGAGCTGACGGCCAAAAATCAGCAGAAGTAATGCAACGGCCAGAAGAATCGTCAGTTTGGGATTCACGCTTTTCCCCCTTGATCCCCCCGCCAGACGCTGTCTGCGTCTTCTTGAGCAGGATCCGATAGCGGACAGAGAGTATCAAGCCCAGGATCGCGGCGCCCCTTCCCTGAATCCGATTCTTTGGCGAAGCCCTCTCAGGCGATTGCTTTGGATTCTCGCAGTGCTCGAATCCGGTCGGCGGTGAAACCCATGTCCGCGAGAATTTCGTCTGTGTGCTGTCCCTCCGTAGAGGGCGGGCGGCTCAGCTCTGGGACGGTTCGATCAAAACGCGGCGCCGGCGCGGGCTGAGTCACACCATGAAAATCAACGAAAGTGCCGCGGTGTTTCATGTGGGGATGTTCTGGAGCCTCGTCCATGTCCAAAACCGGGGCAAAACAAACATCTGTACCCTCCATGATCTCCGTCCACTCCGCGCGCGTCTTCGCTTTAAAAATTGCCCCTAGCTTTTCTTTCGAGGGAGCCCACTGGGTTCGATCCATCTGGGGCGGCAGATCGTCTCCAGTCAAGCCCGTATGCTTCAAGAGAAGTGCATAGAACTGAGGTTCAATTGAACCCACCGAAACGTATTCGCCGTCGGCTGTCTCGTAGACGTCGTAAAAGTGTGCGCCCGTGTCCAGGAGGTTCTCTCCCCGCTCTCCCCAGATCCCCATTGCTTTAAACGAGTAAACCATGGCCATGAGCGATGAGGCACCGTCCACCATTGCGGCGTCAACCACCTGCCCCTGACCTGAGCGACCACTTTCGACAAGAGCGCACGCCATGCCAAAAGCCAGGAGCATGCCCCCGCCTCCAAAATCTCCGACCAAATTCAGCGGGGGGACAGGCGCCTCGCCGCTGCGCCCGATGGCCTCCAATGCGCCCGTCAAGGCGATGTAGTTGATGTCATGGCCAGCAGCCTGTGCGAGCGGCCCCTCCTGGCCCCAGCCCGTCATTCGTCCAAAAACGAGCTTCGGATTGCGGGCCAGACAAACCTCGGGGCCCAAGCCCAGCCTCTCCATCACGCCGGGCCGAAAACCTTCGATGAGGCCGTCTGCTTTCTCGATGAGTCCGAGAACCGTCTCCACCCCTTCAGGGTTCTTTAAATCGACGGCGACGCTCCGACGCCCCCTGGCCAAAATATCCTTCGGCACCTGCGCCTTCCCGGCTTCCTTGACCCTGTCTGCTCGATCGACGCGGATGACATCAGCGCCCATGTCTGAAAGCATCATTCCGGCGAAAGGCCCGGGGCCGATCCCAGCGATCTCGATAATTGTGACTCCAGACAAAGGCCCCATTGAGTTCTCCCGATCTTCGCGTTCCGTTTAAAAAAATCTCTCGTATAAGCGCCTTCGCGCATCGCGAGGCCGGGAGAATACCTCAAGCACGACAGGTGCACGGCCTCATCAATTGGCGGTGCCCGAGCGCGCCGTTGTTTGGCCATACAACGACCGATACACGTACAGACTTCGTAGGACCCGCTTTACGTAACGGCGCGTTTGTGAATAGGGAATGTCCTCGACCCACTCATCGTCTTCCGAGACGGATCCTGTCCAGCGTCCGACCGCATTAGGGCCCGCGTTGTAACTCGCGATAATCGCGGAAGGCCTTCCGGGGAAGCGGTTGGCCAAGTACTCCAGATACGCGCTGCCGAGTGCGATGTTCACCGGCGGGTCAAAGAGTCGCTCGTCTTCCTCGAGCTCTGGCAGTCCCGAACGCTCTGCCTGGCGGCGCGCCGTCTCCGGCATGAGCTGCAGCAAGCCCATGGCGCCGGCCGAGGACATAACCGCCGGCCGAAAGCCGCTTTCCTCTCTCATAATGGCCCAGACCAATGAGGGCTCGACTCCATCCAAATCTTGAAGACTTTCTGCCACGAGGGGGGAGTAAGCCGGGGGCCAAGCCAACCAAAAAATCGCTTCCTCGCCGTTTCGGATTCCCCGGGCAAGGGCCATCGCCCCCCCATCCACGACCAGCTGCTGAGCACGGTGGTAGTCCCCTGCAGCGATCCAAAGCCGACCCACACGAACCTTCTCCGTCGCATTCGTGACAGGACCCAACCGGGCGACGAGCTCGGAGCGTGCTTGTGGGAGGAGGCCCGCCTCCGTCAGTAAGGCAATGCGCACAGCGGCCTCATCGGAAAGAGCTTCTGTGCCTCCATTGATTTCCGGAGCCGGAACACCTTGGCCGCCCTGCCAACTCGTGTTGAAGCGCTCGAGCCGAACCTGGGAACGCCAGCCGTAATAGGAGAGGGGCCACTCCCGGGCGATGAGTTCGAATTCCTGACGGCTCAGCTCTGTGTTTCCCAGACGCCCGGTGGCCCGAGCCTTCCAATATCTCGCCTGCAGCCGAACCGCCTCATCCGTCGACCGCTCACTCATCTCAGAGAAATGGGACCGGGCATTAGCCACATCCCCCCGCTTCCAAGCCGACCACCCGAGTCGCCAAAGTGCCGCGATCGCGCGGTCCTGATCGGGCGAATCGGAGGCGACTCGACGGTAATGGGCCATCGCGCGCAGAGGTTTCCCCCGACCCTCCAGCAAGGTGGCCACCAAGTAGGCTGATCGCAGCGCAACAGGCCCGGTCTCTGATCCAGCGAGTGCTTCGAAACCATTGATCGATTCTTCGACCCGTCCGAGACGGGCCAGCGTGCGTGCACGCCAAAAGCGCCCTTCCGGATCGAGCCCCATCTGTTCAAAAATCGGAAGCGCTTCGTCATAACGCCGGAGCCGAAAAAGGGTCGTCCCCAACTGGAAACGGGCACGCTTCGAGGATTCGGGCTCAAGCCCGCCGGCAAGGGCTTCTTGAAAAGCCTCGGCCGCTTGGGCGCCCCGACCCTCTTCCATTCGGGCGTTGGCCCAGGCCAAAGCAGCCTCGGGCGACCGCTGAGAAGGGAGCTGAGGGGCTTGCAAAGAAGAAGACCCAGACTGAATCGACAATTCCGCTTGTTGCGAGAGGCCGAGTGCGCTTTCTAGGACGCTGCGTTGCGCCGGATCCGAGGTCAGAGCAAGTGCTGATTGCCAGGCAGACCGCGCCTCAGCGCTCTCCCCTTCCTGATCAAAAGCCTCACCGGCCAGCCGATAGAAATCGGCTCGCAATGGCGTCTCGGGAAACTTCCGAGCCATACTCAGGGCCTTCTTTGAAGCCTGCAGACTTTGCCCGCTCGCGATCAGACAGCGAATGCGAACCCACTCAACATAATCACTGATTGGCCTTGCGCCGGACGCCTGCTCGAGGTGTCGTTGGCACCCCTTGAGATCACCGGCCTGCAGAGCCGCTAAAGCCTGGCCGAGCGCCTGGGCGGCTCGCCGCTCTTGGGCGTCCAAAGGAACTCCGTGTCCGGAATCTTGAGAAGTCCGAAGCTCAGCAACAGAGTCGAAGGCATTGTTAATCTGAGCCGCTCGGAGTAAACCGGGCACAAGGAATAGCAGTGCTGTTCCCAGCACGACTGTCGCAATTCGCCGACACCGGCGCTCTTCTCCGCCGAACATCCTCCCCCCACGGGCTTCCGATAGGCCTTGGAGCCGAAGCCGATACGCGGAGCGTAACCTGGCCCGATTCCTTTGGCTTAGTTCTCAATTGACCCCATCCAAACGCTGGCAGTTTCAGGAATGAAATTCAAAACCGGGGTAGAGGCCTTAGAGCCCAGAGAGTAGGATGATCGAAGACCGAGGAGGGAAAACTGTGGAAACCACGATTATCGGTCCCGGCGGCGTCGGGCTCGCGCTGGCCACCTGTCTCCATGGGAGTGGCTCCGGGCTGTCCTTTCTCGGTCGGCAAAACCCGCCGGACCCGCTTTTTTTGACCGAAGGGCTTCGTCGATCCGGAATTCTAGGAAATGTGGCTGTCCCGCCGGAGTCGTTCACTTTTTGCTCAACCTGGAAATCCATTGTCGACCAGGCACCCGATTACCTGCTGATCTGCAGCAAAGCGGAGGGACTCGAAGAAATCGGCCGGGGCCTCCAATCTGTATGGGCTCAGTTCGAGTCGGAGCCCAACGTCGTCCTATGTCAAAACGGTTGGGGACATTTCGAGTACATGAGTCGATGGCTCCCCCCAGAGAAACTCTATAACGCGCGGATCATTACTGGATTCACGCGCGCTGCAGCCAACCACGTTGAAGTCACCGTGCATGCCGATGCAATTCACATCGGCAGCCTCGGCGGTGCCCCGCTTGAACCGATCAAACCACTCGTCGAGGCCATCGCGGGCGGGGGGATTCCTTGTCAAGAAACATCCGCGATCGAGGCGGACTTACTCGCCAAACTCTTATACAACTGCCTTCTCAACCCTCTCGGTGCTCTGGCACGAGTTCCTTATGGCACTCTTGGAGAGCGAGAGGAGACTCGCCTCCTCATGCAATCGATCGCCGAGGAATTCTTTGCTGTCCTCGAAGCAACTGGACGCGAAACCCATTGGCCAACCTCAGAGGCCTATCTTGATTCGTTCTACCGAGACCTCTTGCCCGCCACCGCTCAGCATCAATCCTCTATGCTGCAGGACCTTAAGGCTGGACGGCCGACCGAGATTGAGTCCTTGAGCGGTGCGATTGTGCGCATGGGGGCCAAAGCTGCAGTTCCCACACCCGTCAATCAGTCCCTGAGAACACTCATTCGTGCAGCCGAGAGCCGGCGCACGCCTCGGTCCGATTGAATCCTGCGAGCGCCCTCACTCAGGTCGGTATCACCGGCCCTGAAAGGCGGGTTTTCGCTTCTCAAGAAAAGCGCGGACCCCCTCGGCATAATCCTGACTCTCATAACAACGAGCGATCGATGTCGCGACCGCCTCCGAATCTCGATCTGGGCCGGAACGCCCCAACTGCCGCAGAGCGAGCTTCGCGCTGGCCAAGGTCAGAGGCGCATTAGAAGCAATTTGTGTGGCCAAAAGCTCCACTTCGGCTTCGAGCCTTGACTTGGGATAAATACGGTTGACCAATCCCATCGAAAGCGCCTTTTGTGCATCGAACCGGTCGGCTGTCAGGAAGATTTCTTTTGCGGCTGGCAGGCCCACCACGCGCACCAATGCTTCCAGTCCCGCTGCTCCGTAGCCCAGCCCGAGCCGAGCCGCCGGAATGGCAAAAACCGCATCCTCTGCGGCAATCCGCAGATCGGCCTGCAAGGCAATCGCGCAGCCACCACCCACACAGAATCCGTGAATCGCTGCAATCAAGGGTTTCGAAACTTCGGCCAGCGCATCAAATGCGCGAGCATTCCTCTCGTCGTAGGCTTGCGCCTCTCGGCCAATCCGGTTCCCCTCAAATTCCGAGATATCGGCTCCGGAAACGAAAGCCGCCTCGCCGGCACCTCGCATCACGAGAACCCGCACCTCGGGATCATCATCTAGTCCCTGAGCCACGCCGGGAATCGCATCCCACATAGCCGCCGTAATGGCATTTCGCCGACCGGGTTGATCAAAAATGATCCATCCGATCGAGCCCATCTTCTTCCCGACCACTCGTCCCGTCATAACGTTGCAGGATAGACGAGAGGTGTCCGGTCTTCATCCGTCGTCTCTGACTCTTTCCCTGGCCAAGCCTCCGAGAATGGCAATATAGATGGTGATTTTCGGCAAAAAACGCCGCGGATCATAGGTGTCGATCCAATTCATTTTTTTTCATACACTGGTTCGTGACCACATTGAATGCCTCAACCACAATCTCGGAGAAACCCGATATGCCTCGGGCGATTGGGTCGCTCCGGCAGCACCATGCGGTTTGGCCACGGGCCGGCTCCGTGCAGAAGCGATTCGAGGCAAAAATGGATCGCCCAATGTCATGACTGAACCTATTTCAGGCCAGGCGAAAATCGGAACCGGTGCCCAGAACCCCAGTGGCTTAGCCCTCTATTGGCCGACCTTCGACCGCGAGCAGACCTCCGAATCCGTTCGGATTCTTTCCATCACATTTCTGGCCATCGTCGCCATCATGTCCTCACCGGCTCTTCTCGCAATAAATCAACCCAGCACCCTACTCGCACCGATCGCCCTCGGAACTTTAGTCGGCCTCGGCGCATTCATTGCCTCAGCCCTGGGGCAACCTCGTGTCGGCGCGTACGTTCTCATCCTAGGCGTCTGGGTTTTCGCCACCCTCGTCGGCTTTGCAGGGATGACTCGCTACGGACCCTCGGTGGGTGCATACGCCCTCGTCGTTCTCATGAGCGGCTTGCTCATCGGCCGATGGGCTGCGGGGCTTCTGGCCCTCGCGTCCTTGGGCGCCAGCCTCGTCATCCTAGAACTTCGCGCTTCAGGACAAATTGTAAGCCCGTTTATCTACGAAGGCGGAATAGGCGGGGCCTCGATGCTCGCCATTGCGATCGGTTTTTGCGCTGTCTTTGCCGTCGTAGGACGGCAGCTCCAATGGTTCAAGGCCAAATCCAGCCACATGGAACAACGAGCCGACACAGTGGTGAATCAAGCGGTGGACGGAATTTTTACACTGAATCGTCAGTCTTACATTCTCGATGTCAACTCAGCTGGTTTGGCGATGCTCGATTCTGGCTTATCCGAAATTCCGACCCAAAGATTCATCAGTTTTATCGATCAAACTCAATCCAGTGAATACACAAAGCTGTTCTCGGATCTGAAACCAGGTGATCTCATCGTACGCGAGCGCAAAATTCGACTCGCTGGCGGAGGCAGCCTCGAAGCAGAAATTCGAGTTCTGGGGCTCCCAAACGAACGCATTCAACTGATCTTGCGCGACATCAGCCGCCAGCGAGAGGCCGAAGAGAGCCAACGAAAGCTTCTGGCTGCGCTCAACGAGTCGGATACCGGCCTCGCCCTCTTCGATCACCAACAAAATCTCGTCCATGCCAATCCATCATTCTGTGGGCATCTAGGATTTGGGGGAGGCCTTGAGCCGGGCACATCCGCCCAGGCGATGGCTAAACGTGCCGACGAGGTCGAATTGACCAACCAGCTCAGAAAATCTCTCGGGATGGGACTGAGCTTCTCAGGTCGGGCAAGAAGAACATCGATTAAATCCGGAAAAGAGATCGTGACGCATATTACCGCTTCGTCTGTTCCGGATCCGAAGGAAGACGCACCGAGCTACATCGTCACGACCCGCGATGTCACAAGGGAAGCTCATCTCGAAGATGAATTTCAGAAATCCAATCAAGTCCACGCCGTCAGCGAGCTTGCCCGATCCGTTGCACACGACTTCAATAATCTACTCACCGTGATTTTTGCTAATGCGGAATACCTCCAAGAAAATAACCCCTCCGAAGAAATTGATGAAATATTTGAAGCCAGCCAACGTGCAGGAGTCATCACCGCCAAACTACGTGCGCTGAGTCACGATCACGCGATTCACTCTAGAGCCATCGACCTGAACCAATGCCTCGACGAAGCCCTGGGCATGCTGAAGAGCATCGTCCGAGAAGACACTCAGGTCGAAGTCGAAAAACGGGCAACCAGCGCTTGGGTCGAAAATGATCCCAACCAAATTCAGCACATCCTTCTAAACCTTGTCGCAAATGCCCGCGATGCGATGCCCCATGGCGGCCGCATCCTCCTTGTCACAGAGTCGTTGAGCATCCCCGAAGACAATCATCGACAAAGCCCGTCTCTTCCGGAGGGGGATTATGTTGCTATTTCAATCATCGACCGGGGTCTCGGAATGCCGGAGCCAGTCATCCGGAAAGCCACTGAACCTTTCTTTACGACGAAAGGAGACGGGCGAGGGACAGGCCTCGGACTGACGAGCGTACGAGCAATCGTCGAGCAATCAGGTGGAGCCATGGAGATCCAGAGCAAGCTCAATCGAGGAACGACGGTTTGTATATTTCTCCCTGAGTTCCACCCGATTTCCGCTAAAACGGACAACCATGCCGACAAGGTCCCGTCTCGTTCTTCCGGTGGCCTTCGTGTGCTTGTTGCAGAGAGCGACTCGCAATTACGACGACTGATTCGGCGCCAGCTTGAGAAATGGGGTCACATCGTGCTGACGGCATCCGATCAGCCGGCGGCTGAAACAATCGCCGAGACAACACCCCTAGACGTACTGATTGCCGACTCGCGGCTTCCCTCGGCGGAAGGAACAGCGCTCGCCTACTCTCTCCGCGCCCGGTATCCGCAGCTAAAAATCATCCTCATGTCCCGATATGCTCCCGATCAGCCCGGCGCCGAAGAGGCTGTCAACGCGGATGCGGTTTTGCTCCCGAAGCCCTTCACGATGGTCGACCTCAAGAGAAGCCTGGGCGAAATCCTCCCACCGGAACAGGACGAGTCTTCCGACTAAACCGGGCCAGCCCAACCCGAACCGATCGATCCAAGCACTGACGATTCATCGAAATCTCAGCCCTCTTAGGGAAAGCCCCTAGGTGGTACGACAAGTGCGTCAAAAAAAAGAACCCTCAGTCCCGTCGAGAATAAGCATATCCAATGGGCTTCAAAACCCGAGGACCGACCGACGGCCGAGGCGCGACCCGTCCCGTCCTGAAGCTCGCTTAACGCCAAGCACACTCCACAATTCAGGACGGAGATGCTCTTAATACGTCGGTTCAGTCTCAAAGAAAATTCTCCCTCGATTCGAGAGCCGGTCAAATTCGTTTGACAAAACAAACTGATGGCAGAAGAACTGCGGATGCCGTCTCTTCTCGGTTCACCAAAAGACGCATAACCTCAAACTTGAATCGATTCGGACCGAAAGATTTCGAAGGCGGGTAAAACCCTCGCTCATGTTTCCTGCAAAACCTTATGCAGAACTATGTCCGGACCGGCCAACCCAGCCCCTACGCCCCCTTTCCGCCACGATGAGCCCACTTGAAGACAGAGGGCACTTGTATAGAATCGCGAATTATGGAATCTGGATCACAAAAGTTGAGCGGTCGCGTACTGATTATCGATGACGAACCTCAAATGGCTCGGGTGGTCGAGCGCCCGCTTGTCGCAGCGGGGCTGGAGGTGGAAACCGAGAACCAGCCGGAACGGGGCCTTCAAAGACTTCGGGAAGAGCCCTTCGATCTTCTGGTCACGGACCTGTGCATGCCAGGAATCGATGGCATTGAGGTTCTGAAACGAGCTCGGGTGATCCGCCCAGAGACTGAAGTCGTGCTCATGACCGCTCATGCGACAGCGGGCACCGCACGCGAGGCGCTCAAGATGGGCGCCATCGACTACCTCACAAAACCATTCTCCGTTTCAACGGATCTCGTCCCTCTGGTCCGCAACATTCTTGAGAGTGATGCTGGACCAAGCAATGAGGACGAACCCGAGGAAACCGCTCGAGCGGGGGGACAGGCCGGCAAGCCGAAAAAGTTGATCGGCGAAAGTCAGCCGATGCAGAAACTGGCCTCATTGGCGGAGCGCGTGGCTCAAACCAGTGCCCCGGCGCTTCTGTGCGGAGAATCAGGGACCGGCAAGGAAGTCGTAGCGAATTTGGTTCACCAAAAAAGTGCTCGCTCCTCTAAACCGATGCTCAGTATCAACTGTGCTGCGCTTTCAGAGACCTTGCTCGAGAGCGAACTCTTTGGTCATACCCGAGGATCCTTCACAGGCGCAGTCAAAGATCAAGAAGGCGTCTTCGCCGCCGCCGATGGTGGCACGCTCTTCCTCGACGAGATCGGCGAGATGGCGCTCAGTATCCAGCCGAAGCTTCTCCGTTTTCTTCAGGAAGGAGAAATTCGACGAGTGGGCGATTCCAGTCGGGTACGTCGCGTAGACGTTCGAATCATCGCCGCCACCAATCGCAACCTTGTGGAGGCCGTGAAAAACGGCTCTTTCCGCCAAGACCTTTACTACCGACTGGCCGTCGTGCCGATTAATCTGCCGCCCTTGAGGGAACACCGGGAAGATCTCGGCGAACTCATCGCTCACTTCCTGGAAACAGTCGGCTCCACGGCCCAGTTCTCCGAGCCCGCTATGCAAGCGATGCAGCGCTACTCCTGGCCAGGGAATGTGCGCGAACTCGCTAACGCCGTCGAGCACGCGGTGGTCCTCAGCACCGGCTCCGTATTGGAAATCGAGGACCTGCCTGCCGCCATTCAAGAATCAGAAACTCTTCTCGTTGGCGCAGCTGGGCCTGAGGAAGAAGAAACCCTCGACGCCATTGAACGGCGAACCATTCTGCAAACGCTCCAACGCACGGAGTACAATCGGTCTCAAGCCGCCCGCTTGCTTGGCGTCACACGTCGCACCCTCGGATATCGCATTCGAAAGTATGGGCTCGAAGACACGATTGAAACGTACCAAGGCGAATTGCAGCGAAACGGAGCTACACCGCTTAGCGCCTGAATAAAGAGACCAACCGATCAACAACTCTCATCAGCGGCCACTCGAGGCCGCAAGCCTGAGCGTTGAGCGCCTTAGCTGACGTAGGCCATTTGGCTAAATAAATGACCTATCAAACGCTCAAGGGTCCAAGTTTGGTCAACCACTCCGAAGACGTAACGGTCCGGCCTGATCAAGGCGGCCCCATGCTGTTCAAACAAGGGGTCGTAATTTCGATCTTCACACTCGAGGGTTTCTAAAACGACCCACCCGCCGCGGAGTTGACCCCAAAGCGACCGAAATTCCTCGTCGCACCTCAGGTCGTTTGCCCTTTTGCCCACGATGGCAAAGCTAGACCCGAGAAGTTCGTCGAGTGCGCAGACTCGCCCGGACACATCTCGAACACTCGGCTGATGGAACAACTCCCCCACGGAGTTGCCCGACAGCCCCAGCTGTTCAGAAACAAAGAGGCCAGAGCGAAGAGGTGGGACAAATCGACCTGGTTCCAGGGGCCCAGAGGTTGGCAGAGGCGGGTCGGGACGACCCGCTTCGCGGGCGGCAAGGACCTCCATCAGCTGTCCGACGGCCACAGCGCCGTAGACCAGCTCTCGAGCCTGCGGATCCCTTTCTTCCTCGTAGGAATCTAAGAGTTGATCCGCACATTCGCCGCTCAAGACCAACGACAATTTCCAGGCCAAATTGGCTGCATCACGAAAACCGGTATTGAGCCCTTGCCCGAGAAAGGGGGGCGTCTGATGTGCAGAGTCCCCCGCGAGCAAAATGCGATCCTTCCTCCAGGATTCGGCTGTCGCAGCGTGAAATTGGTAGACCGCAGAACGTCGAATCGTGTACTGCTCGGCTGGAAGCCACGGATCCAATAGTTCCTGGATCCGTTGAGGCTGAAGCATCTCCTCCCGCGTCTCGTCGGGCAGCATCTGGAACTCCCAGCGCCGATTGGGATCTTTGACGCAAACGTAGGTCGCCAGGCGATTCGGGTCACAGACTTGCATTGTCGTTGTCGGAAGCTCCGCTTCGGGTTGAATGACGATATCGACCACCAACCAATCCTGGTCGTAACCGAGGCTTTGCCATTCAATCTGCGCGGCGGAGCGAATAAAGCTGGAGGCTCCATCACACCCCAGCGCATAGCGAGCCTGGATCATGAAGGGGCTCTTGTCACTCCCCGAATGGCATTCGAGCTTCACAGCCTGCTCAGAGCATTCGAGACGCGTCACCTCACAGCCCAATCGAACATCAATTTGGTCCCGTTTCGCAACCTCTTCTCGGAGGAGTGCCTCCAACTCGGGTTGATCAAAGAAGGCTAGGTCGCGCCAACCATTGGGACCGCATGCAGGCAGTTTCGATCCGAACAGCTTCTGTCTTTTCGAGTTGGCGAAGCAGACCTCGTCGGGATCTCGCGAAGGCTGCAAAATCGCTGCAACCTTCTCAGCGAGGCCCACTCGCTGAAAAGCCCTCATCGCCTCGCCGTCGAGGGCAACCGCTCGGGGCAACACGACCGGCTCAGTGGAGCGCTCAAGTACCACGACATGATGACCCGCATCAGCCAGCAGCAGGGCCAGTAAAGAACCGACAGGGCCTAGCCCAACAATGACGACATCATCCATCTTCGATTCGGTACTCCAGCGAGTCGGCCTCCGCTGAGCCAGAGACAACCGACTCCGAAGGCCTGCCTTTGGGCAAGGGGACCCTCTCGCAACTTTTAAGAGCAGAAAGCATCGGGCGCGCCTTATCCAGGCTCTCGGCATGCTCTCCAGAGGCCGTGGAATCCGCCACGACCGCCCCGCCTACGTGAAAATGGGCATTCCCTCCCTCAACGAGGATCGTTCGAATCACAACCGAAAGGTCGAGCGTACCGCGCACGTCAAAATAACCTAGAGCCCCGGAGTAGACGCCTCGCCTCACGGGCTCGAGGTGATCGATCAACTGCATCGCCGCAATCTTCGGAGCGCCCGTCATCGAGCCCGGAGGGAAGGAGGCCCGCAGAAGATCTACAGCATCGCATTCGGAACGAAGGCGTCCTCCAACACTGGAGACCATCTGAAAAACACCAGCGTATCGCTCAACCCTCATCAGGTCTTGAACCCGAATCGAGCCCACCTCGCAGACCCGACCTAAATCATTCCGAACGAGATCCACGATCATGACGTTTTCGGACCGATCTTTTTCAGACTGCTTCAGCTCGCAAGCGAGGGCCGAATCTTCTCGATCGTCACGTCCGCGCCTCCGAGTGCCCTTAATCGGCCGACTCTCGACCTGACCCCCGGGCCCAAGCCTCAAAAACCGCTCGGGTGAACTTGATGCAATGACGCCTTCCGGAAGCGCGAAGAACGCCGCAAACGGAGCCGGGTTACTGGCACGAAGCGCTTGATATAGACGGAAGGGATCTGAGCTGAAAGGCACTGAAATTTTCTGGGTGAAATTCGTCTCATAAACGTTGCCCTTCTCGATTTCACCAACGATTTCATTGATCCCACGTCCGTAATCAGAGCGCGATAGGGAAAACTCGGCTTCTTCAGGCACTTGGGCCTTCAGGATGTCAAGCCGGCGACGCCGTTCGCCGAAAGCCACGTCGCCCTCTGGCTTCAAGAAGACTTCCCTACCCAGTCCGGAGAGCCAACGGTCACTCATCTCATCCAATGATTCATCGGCATGCTGCTGGGCCACCACCGGATTGTCCCCGAACCCCCAGGCCAGCAAATAACCGCGTTGGCGTCGATGATCAAGTGCGAGGAAACGATCGACAAACAAGACCACCGAATCCGCGAAGGCTGTCGGCTCTCGGGAAACCGAGAGGCAAGGTTCCGTGGCCGCACCGAGTTCGTAGCCGAGATAGCCAACAGCTCCACCGAGAAAAGGGAGGTCCGGCGAGTCGCTCACCTCGAAATCTTGCAACCGGGGAAGCATCGCTCTCAAAGCGTCGAACGGGTCGCAACCATCGTGAACCTGCAACCCAGTTGCCAGATCACCAAAAGTGCTGCGCTGGGTCTCAACCTCGAGCCGATCTCCACGCAAACGAACAATCGTGGGGGGGTCCGCGCCGGCGAAAGAAAAACAGCCCTGAGGCTCTTCGGCCAGCGAGCTGTCTAGCCACCAGGGATACGGGTCACTTCGCAGCCGAGCGCAGAGCGCCGTCAAATCCGGAGGCGGCCCTGGGATCCGACGCCAGCTCAACGCGCTGGACAGCGCGCGGGAGCCTCGCTGGACCGAAATCATCCACGCCTCCCCTCAAAAGATGTCAGGCTACCCCAGGGATCGAAGCAGCGCCGCTAGACTCCGAGCACGCAGTCGAAGAATCATGAGCCGAATCGACTCAAGGAGAATTTTCCGTGACACGTTTCCCCCCCCCGCGCGAAATTGAATTCACCCCCCCGGCGCCTTCGACCGAAGGCTCGATCACGCTCTCCGTTCATGAAGGCGGGAGCGGACCGGCCGTCGTGCTCTGCCACGGGTTCCCCGAGCTCGCATTCTCCTGGCGCCATCAGTTCGGCCCTCTCGTAGACGCTGGTTACCGTGTCATCGTTCCGAGCCAGCGAGGATACGATGGCAGTCACGCACCCACAGAGATCGAGGCCTACGACATGGGTCATCTCACCGGTGACCTGGTGGGTCTTCTCGACGCCCTAGAGGTTGAGAAAGCCATCTTCGTGGGCCACGACTGGGGCGGCTTTGTGGCTTGGGCAATGCCGATTCTTCATCCCGATCGCACGCTGGGTGTGATCGGCGTCAACACGCCTTACATGGCCCGCTCGCCCATCCCTCCCACCCAAGCACTCCGAATGATGGCCGGAGAGGATGAAGGTTCAATTTACATCCTGTGGTTCCAACAACCGGGTGTTGCCGAATCCGTCTTAGACACCGATCCATCCCTGGTTTTCGAAAAACTGATGCGTCAAGCCCGCTCGCCCGCGGAAATGATGGCTGAGGTCGCGGAAACCGGAGGCGACATGAATCCATTCCGGCGACTGGACGATCTTCCTCGGGTCGGTCCCGAACTGCTGAGTGCCGAAGAACTAGACGTCTACACCCAGGCCTTCCAACGCAGCGGTTTCCGTGGCGGTGTCTGCTGGTACCGAAATATGGATCGGAACTGGGAACAATATCCGGAATTCGGAACCCAGAAAATCGGGATTCCGGCACTGATGATCACCGCCGAATGGGATCTCGCGCTCTCTCCGGCACTGGCCGACGACATGCCTTCACGCTGCACCGATCTGGAAAAAGTGATGATTTCCGAATGTGGTCACTGGACCCAACAAGAAAAACCCGAGGAGCTGAATCAATTGATGATTGACTGGCTGGGGCGACATTTCAGATGAGGCGAATTTGTGTTCATCATGCAGGGTGCCCGGACGGTTTCGGGGCAGCTTGGGCCACTTGGCGAGGGTGGGGGCGGCAGGGAGAATTCATTGCTCGGGGCCACGAGGATCACCTTCGGGGTGAGGAAGTAGAGGATGCTTTCGTAGCTTTCGTCGACATCGCCCCGCAAAACCAGGAACTCATCGAACTGTCTGATCATGCTGCTCACATCGTTGTTCTCGACCACCACATCACGGCCAGCACGCGCCTCCTGGGCGACGCCAAGGTCTGCGCTGCAGTTGAGGAAGCCGGGCATACTCTGCATTTCGATATGCAGCACTCGGGCGCAGTGCTCGCCTGGCAGCATTTTCAGCCCGACGAGCCCCTCCCCCCTCTGCTCGAATACGTTGAGGACCAGGACCTGTGGAACTGGAAACTCCCCCATAGCGAGGCCGTCAATGCGGCCATCTCATCTCATCCACACACACTGGAGACTTGGGAGAACCTGAGTCAACTTTCAATTTCCGAACTCGTTCGTCAGGGCGAACCCATTCTCAGAGCCAACGAAGTCCAAATCCAGCGGGCCGCGAGCAAAGCCGCCCCGATTGTAATCGGTGAAAACCGGTTGGAAGCCGTTAACTCGACGACCAACCGAGCCCGAATCGGTCACCTTTTGGCTGAGCGCGCGCTCTTTGGTGAGCCTTGGGGATGTGTATATCGGCTCGAGGGGAAAGTCGTCAGCGCCACTCTCTATTCCATCGGCGACTTCGACGTCTCGCGAATCGCCACCTCGCTTGGCGGCGGCGGTCATAAAAACGCGGCCGGATTCAGCGTTTCTTTGGAAAGTTGGCTCACCGACTTCACACTCTAAGCAATCGATCACACCCGGCGGTCCATCGACCGTTCCGAAAATCCGACCTAGCCCGCGCGCTCGGCCCATTCGGCCACAGTCAGCGTCGACATGGACAGGGCGTGGATTTCGGTCTCCATCTCGTCGGCCAAAGTCTCAAAAACAAGTCTCTGCGACTGGAGTATGGAGAGACCCTCGAATCGGTCCGAGACCACCGTCACCCTGAAATGGCCCCCGCCGGACTGCGCGCCAACATGGCCTGCGTGGAGGTGGCTTTCATCGACCACCTCGACATGGCTTGCGGCCAGACCACTCCGCAGCTTGCTCTCAATTCGGTCCCGACGATCCATTCTACCTGCGAGCCTCTCTGCCCGGGGAGGGGGCCTGATTCGGACTTCTGACCCGGCAGAGGATAGCCCGACCATCAGCACCCGTGGAATCCAAGTTGTCTGAGGTCACGGGTGATGCGAGTTCCAGAAACAAGGAAGTTCCGGGCGGCGAACTCACTGATTCGCCGCCCGGGTTCCGGCCTCATGAAACAAGCCGTTTCCTATTGCCCCTTCAGGCCACCTCCACCGGAATCGTCGTGACTTCCGGCGCGACCGGGGTGGGCTTGGGAACAGTCACCGTGAGCAGGCCATTCGAATACCGGGCCTGTACACGAGGCTCATCAACCTCTCCGTTGAATCGGACGCGGCGCTTGAAAGAGACCGAATGCGCAGCCTTTTCCTCGTCGGTCTGATCCTCTGACCAAGTCGGAGCCTTGCGAACCCCGGCGAGAGTCAAGACGCCTTCCTCGATCGTGACTCCAATGTCTCCGGCCTCGACCCCCGGCAACTCGGCGGAGATCACGTATTCCGTTTCACTCTCGTCGGCTTGAAGCCGAGGAGCAAAACCGAAGGATCCACGCTGATTCAAGCTGTTGAATGCAGCGCCCTGGGCGCGGTTCATCGCGCGCTCCGCGTCCCGGAGAGCAGCCGCCGCCACATGGGCCGGGTGATTCCGAATCAAAGTTCCAATTGCCATGATGTTTCCTCCCTCTCTGAACGGGCCGCCTCGCGGACCCTCAAACGGGCGATGTCTTGCTGTCATCTCCCGGTGCAAGAGAGAGTTCGGCACCGACCGGAGAGCGTCAAGTCACGACAGGAGTCCGTTTCAAAAAAAACGGCCCGGCCCCTAAAGTACCGTGCTCAGGCAAGAGATGGACGGTTGCCCCAGGGAAGCACCCCGCAGGATCCCGGCGTTCTCCACCCAGGCCGACCTTGCGATCAGAGTGTTCCGTCGAGCTTCAAATGCGGACGACGGCCACAATTCCCGCCACGCTGCCAACGATCGCGAGCAGGTAGAGCAAAGAGCCGACTGCACCATCTCTCGATTCGCCGCCGAAGTCGAGAGAGATCGACCGCAGGTGGTGTGCCCCTTTCCACAAGGGCAGCGCGATTAACCCAAGCAAGAACAAG
>JAQWNI010000121.1 GCA_029268645.1 Myxococcota bacterium | reverse complement strand
TGCCTCGCTGCAAGGCCGCCCGACGCATGGAAAATGAATCCTTGATCGATTCCGGGTCGGATTCCACCGTATTAATGACCAACTGCACCGCGCCCTTTTCAATTTCTTCCACGGTGTTTCCCGAGCCCTCATGAGCCTTGCTGACATATCTCACGGTCAGCCCCGATCTCTCGAGCACTAACCCTGTTCCCCGGGTCGCCAGAATTTCAAAGCCCAGATCCGCGAGAACCCGAATCGGCTCAATCACCTGCTTTTGGTCCGAGCGGCGAACGGAAACTAAAACCGTGCCGGAGCTAGGCAGGCTATTTCCCGCCTGAATCTGTGCTTTTGCAAAAGCCCGCCCGAACTCCGAGTCGATTCCCATCACTTCACCGGTGCTCTTCATTTCCGGTCCTAACAAAGTATCGACGCCCGGGAACTTCACGAACGGAAAAACAGCCTCCTTCACCGAGTAATGAGAGGGGACGACTTCTTCGGTAAAACCGAGTTCGTCCAGCGTTTGCCCAGCCATCACCAGAGCAGCAAGCTTCGCCAGGGGGCGCCCAATGGCCTTAGAGACAAACGGCACGGTCCGAGAAGCCCGCGGATTAACCTCGATCACAAAAAGGCTCCCCGCCTTGACCGCAAACTGAACATTCATCAGTCCCCGGACGCCCAATTCAAGAGCCAGCTTCCGGGTGGCATTGATAATCTCGTCCGTGACAGCCTTTGAAAGCGAATAGGGAGGAAGCGAGCAAGCGCTGTCTCCGGAGTGAACCCCTGCCTCTTCGATGTGTTCCATGATGCCCCCCACCACCACTCGCTGACCGTCAGAGATGGCATCGACGTCAACCTCGATGGCATCGGCCAGAAAACGATCGACCAGAACAGGGTGCTCAGGAGAAGCTTGCACGGCGAACTGCATGTAATCGCGCAAGGCGGACTGATCACGAACAATCTGCATCGCCCGACCTCCCAATACATAGGAAGGGCGAACCAAGACCGGATAACCAATTTCATCTGCGATCGCCTCTGCCTCGGCTGCACTTCTCGCCACAGCACCCGCCGGCCGCTCAAGCCCGATGCTCTCCAGCAGTTCATCGAATCGCTCTCGATCCTCAGCTCGGTCGATTGCATCAGGAGATGTCCCCAAAATCGGCGCACCGGCCTCGGCAAGAGGCACCGCTAGCTTCAAGGGCGTTTGGCCACCAAACTGAACGATGAGACCCTCGGGCTTCTCTTTCTCGACGATCTCCAAAACGTCCTCGAGTGTCAGGGGTTCAAAATAAAGTCGATCACTCGTATCGTAATCGGTGGAGACGGTTTCTGGATTACAATTGACCATAATGGTCTCGAACCCGGCCTCGCGCAGTGCGAATACGGCGTGGACGCAGCAGTAGTCAAACTCAATCCCCTGGCCGATTCGGTTCGGGCCTCCGCCAAGAATCATGATCTTTCGTGCATCGGTCGGCTCACTTTCGCATTCATCCTCATAGGTCGAATACAGGTACGGCGTATGAGCTTCAAACTCGGCCCCGCAAGTGTCCACCCGCTTATAGACTGGGCGAATACCCAAACGTTCGCGCAGGGCCCTCACCTCTCCTTCGTCCGTCTGCCAAAGCGCCGCTAACCTTCGGTCGGAGAATCCCATCACCTTGGCTTCTCGAAGCCAGTGCTCACGGGTCTCTGCATCGGCCCCGCGCAGGTCAGCCTCGGCCCGAATGATCTCTTCGACCCGTCGGAGGAACCATGGATCGATCGAAGAGCGACGGTGCAGGTCTTCAACCGAGATCCCTCTCCGCAGGGACTCCGCAATCGCCCAGGGCCGCCCGGGCCGGGGCACTTCAACAGATTCCGCAAGCTGTGCCTCGCCCTCTTCGCCCCCAGGCAAGGCCGGCGATTCGAGCCCCGCATGGCCTATCTCTAACGAGCGGATGGCCTTTTGAAGGCTTTCCTTAAAGGTTCGGCCAATCGCCATCACCTCGCCCACGCTCTTCATTTGTGTCGTCAGCACACTATCCGCGCGAGGAAATTTCTCGAACGTGAAGCGAGGAATCTTCGTGACCACGTAGTCGATGGTGGGTTCGAAACTCGCAGGTGTCTCGCGAGTAATGTCGTTCGACACTTCATCAAGCGAGTAACCCACAGCCAGTTTTGCCGCAATTTTTGCGATGGGGAAGCCAGTCGCCTTAGAGGCCAAAGCGGAGGAGCGAGACACGCGGGGGTTCATCTCGATGACAATCAGAGAGCCATCCTTGGGGTCAACGCCAAACTGCACATTTGACCCCCCTGTCTCCACACCAATTTCACGCATGATTGCAATCGCCGCATCACGCATTTCTTGATACTCACGATCGGTCAAGGTTTGAGCCGGGGCAACGGTAATGGAATCACCCGTATGGACACCCATCGCATCGAAATTCTCAATCGAGCAAATCACAACGACATTATCTGCTTTGTCGCGCATTACTTCGAGTTCGTATTCTTTCCAGCCCAAAACACTCTGCTCGATGAGACACTCCGTGGTAGGAGACTGGTCCAGCGCCCAAGCCACAAGCTCGTCGAAGTCCTCATCCCGGTAGCAAATACTGCCCCCCGCGCCGCCCATCGTAAAACTCGGTCGAATGATGGCCGGAATACCGGTCGAAGCCACAATAGAACGGGCTTCTTCGAGAGTGTGCGCAACACCCGATGCGGGAACCCGAAGACCAATCTCTCCCATGGCGGCGCGAAATTCTTCCCGATTTTCTGCTTTCTGGATCGCCGCGGAGTCCGCTCCGATCAACTCAACTTGATGGCGTTCCAAAATACCCTCTGCATCAAGGGACATCGCCAAGTTCAATGCGGTTTGCCCGCCGATTGTGGGCAACACCGCGTTCGGCTTTTCGATCTCGATGATTTTCTCCAACGCCTCCACCGTCATGGGCTCAATGTATGTCCGGTCAGCGGTCTCGGGATCCGTCATAATCGTGGCGGGATTCGAGTTCACTAGGACAACTCGGTACCCATCTTCCCGCAACGCCTTGCACGCTTGTGTCCCCGAGTAGTCAAACTCGCAGGCTTGACCAATGACAATCGGCCCCGAGCCAATCACGAGAATCGTGTGAAGATCTTCTCTACGCGGCACTTTGACTATCCCCTATCACGAACCGTTAGCCCGCTTGGCCCCGAGCAACGGATGCCCCCGTCACAGGCTGACCCTGCGCGTGGCGTTCAACCATCTGCCGAAACCGTCTAAAAAAATAAGATGCGTCGTGGGGGCCAGGCGAAGCCTCCGGGTGATACTGAACACTGAATAGCGGCTTTTCGAGATGGGCGAGCCCCTCGACTGTACCGTCGTTCAAATTGACATGAGTCACCTCAACGGGTTCGCCGGCTCGATCGAGGGAGTCCTTATCGACCGCATAACCGTGATTCTCGGCGCAGATTGCGACCCTGCCAGTCGCGAGATCTTGGCCCGGCTGGTTCCCCCCATGATGACCAAACTTCAGCTTCCGCGTCTCGCCGCCCAGAGAAAGACCCAGAATCTGATGACCCAAGCAAATCCCAAAAAGCGGCTTTTTCTGGGCCAACTCGCGCACCGCCTCCCGCACGCCCTCAACCGCAGCCGGGTCGCCCGGACCATTGGAAAGAAATACAGCATCCGGATTCAATTCAAGGGCCGACTCGGCCGACGTTGTCGCGGGCACGACCGTCACCCGGAAGCCTTGCTCGACCAAGAGCCGAAGGATATTCCGCTTGACCCCAAAATCGTAGGCGACGACATGAAAAGACGGCACCGGACGGGGATCGCGCGGCACTTGACCACCCACTCCGGCCCAGAGGCCCTCGGTCCACTCGTAAGCCGCTGAGCAAGTCACTTCGGAAACCAAGTCGCGGCCATCCAGCCCTGGAGCACGACGAGCCAAAGCGATCAACTCAGCTTCGTCCTGCTGGTCCGGGTCCGTGCTCAGGACTCCGACCTGGGCGCCATGGTCTCGAATACGCCGGACAAGGGCTCGCGTGTCGACACCGCTTATTCCCGGAACCCCATGAGTCCGAAGGAATTCATCGACAGTGCCCGTCGAACGCCAGTTACTGGGTTCATTCAAGAGCTCTTTGATGACGAAACCCGAAAGAAAGGGCCGCCCCGACTCTTCATCCTCAGGGTTCACACCCACGTTCCCAATTTGCGTATAAGTCATCGTAACGATTTGACCTGCATAGGACGGGTCCGTCACGATTTCCTGATAGCCGGTCATACTCGTGTTAAAAATAACTTCGCCGCTCCGGACGCACTCGGCGCCAAATGCATGCCCGCGATAAACCGTTCCATCGGCTAACACCAGACGCGCCGGACTCCGCCCCCCTTCACCTCTCGTCCCCAACTGCCGAATCGATGCCTTGCTCATTGCATCACTACTCCACGCCCCGCCCGAAATACCAGACGGCCGTCCACGAATGTCGCCTCGACGCGACCGGTGAGTTTCTGCCCAGACCAAGGCGAATTCCGACTTTTAGAAAAGCCCTCGGCGGCATCGTACTTCCATTGCTTCTGCGGGTCGAGCAACACGACATCGGCCCGGGCTCCCACAGCGAGCGTTCCAGCCGGAATCCCGAAAATTCGTGCCGGGACGGTCGAAAGCCTTCGAATTAAGTCCAGCGCAGACATCTCGCCGGACCGATAGAGATCGCTCACGATTGCAAAGGAGGTTTCGAGTCCCGTGACGCCAAAAGGCGCAGCTGTAAATTCGACATCCTTTTCGTGATCGGCATGCGGTGCGTGGTCCGTCGCGACACAGTCCAAAACGCCTTGCACGAGGGCCTCCCGCAGAACTTTGGCATGACGATGGGTTCGGAGCGGTGGAGATACTTTGCTATTGGTGTCGAATCCGGTCGCGGATTCATCGGTGAGGGCCAAGTGGTGCGGGGTCACTTCTGCGGTGACCGATAAGCCGGCCTCCTTCGCCTCGCGAATCAATTCGACACTCCCCCCAGATGAAACATGAGCAATATGAAGACGCGCTCCAGTCAAACGAGCCAAACGAATGTCTCGAGCAACATGGATCTCTTCCGCCGCCACAGGGTTGCCCGGTAGGCCGAGACGCGTCGAAACCGCCCCCTCGTTCATCACACCCTCGCCTCTCAATCCAGTATCTTCAGCGTGGACGACGATCGGCGCGTCGACGAGCTTTGAGTACTCGAGCACTCGTCTCATAACCGACGCATTCATAATCACCCGGCCATCGTCACTAAAGGCGACCGCTCCAGCGTCTCGCAACGCGGCCATTTCGGTCATCACCTGCCCTTCAAGCCCGCGAGTGGCCGCGGCCACAGGATACACCCGGGCAGGCGAATCCTCGGCTGCTCGTTCTAAGATGTACTTTGTGACCGAGGGGTCGTCGTTTGTCGGCTCTGTATTGGCCATACAGGCGACCGAGGTAAAGCCTCCGGCCACCGCCGCACGCCCTCCGGAGGCCAAGTCTTCCTTGTACTCCTGCCCAGGCTCTCTTAGATGAGTGTGGATATCAACGAGCCCCGGGGCGACCCAGAGGCCGTTCGCTTCGACAACTTCACATTCTTCGGCAGGCAGATCCGCTCCGAGCGCTGCAATGGTCCCGTCCTCAAGCAAGAGGTCACCCTCGGCGTCATAATCGACGGACGGATCGAGAAGTCGCCCGCCTCGAATTAGCACACGTGACATTGCCTAGATCCCCTCGCCCATCCGCCGCCCGGCGATCAAGTAAAGCAAGGCCATCCGCAGGGCGACACCGTTACGCACCTGGTCAAGAATCACGCTGGGTCGGTCATCCGTCAGCTCGTTTGATAATTCAACCCCCCGATTGACCGGGCCTGGGTGCATCACGATGGCATCCGATTTGGCAAATCGAAGCTTGGCTCGGTCGATTCCGAAAGTGGCCGAATACTCTCGAACACTGGGAAAGTAAGCACCGGTCAAGCGCTCAAGCTGAATCCTCAGGGCCATAACAACATCGGCCCCTTCCAACGCTTCTCGCAAGGACGTGTAAGTCTTGACGCCCAGCTCTTCGATCCCTGGAGGCAACATGGTGGGGGGGCCCGCCACGCGGACCTCCGCACCCAACTTAGTGAATCCATAAATATTGGATCGAGCGACCCGACTGTGTGCAATGTCACCAACAATGGTCACAGTCAGTCCTTCGAATCTTGACTTTTCTTGATACACCGTGAGCATATCTAAGAGAGCCTGCGTCGGATGCTCATGCGCCCCATCGCCAGCGTTAATCACCGGAGCCTGTAAAGCATCCGCAATCCGCTGAGGAACCCCCGCCACCCGATGCCGAACAATCACGGCATCGGGATCCATCGCATCCAGGGTCTTGGCTGTATCCAAAAGGCTCTCGGCCTTACTCAGACTGGATGAGTTTGAGGAAAAGTTAACGACATCCGCCGCAAGCCTCTTGCCCGCAATCTCGAAACTGGTTTGGGTCCGCGTAGAGGGTTCAAAGAAGAGATTCACGACGGTGCGACCCCGCAAAGTCGGGACCTTTTTGACGTCTCGACCTGCGATTTCTTGCATCCGCTCGGCCGTTTCCAGAATCAGCTCGATCCGGGCTCTATCAAGCGGGGCGATCCCCAGAAGGTCCTCACCAATCACGTGTCTCCTCCCCCCTCCTCGGCAGCGTCGAGCCTGCTCGAGTCATTCTCGGACAAAACGACCACCCGCATCGATTCGTTCGAATCCGAAGATTCGGAAATGTCGGGTTCGTCGACGGACTCGGACCCTATCGGGCCGCCCACCCGTAGCCTCACGGTCTCGCCCGGCCGGGTCGGGATGTTCTTGCCCACAAAATCAATCTTAATCGGCAACTCACGGTGGCCTCGATCGACCAAAGAAACCACCTTGACCGCCCGCGGCCGGCCAAAATCCATCAACGCGTCCATGGCAGCCATTTTTTGCCTCCCGGGCACTGGTCTCCGGACGCGCGCCAAGAAGGACGCGAAACAGGCCAAAATCTGGCTGCTAGTCAGATTTTGATGAAAAA
>JAQWNI010000120.1 GCA_029268645.1 Myxococcota bacterium | reverse complement strand
AACAGTGCGTTGGGAACCTGCGCAAAGCGAGAGGGCGCGTCGGATCGCCACATATCAAAGCGTAGCGACCACTTCTCCGCGACTGGATTCACTTGGGGAAAGCCCTGCTCTCCCAACGTCGTCAGGCCGCCGCGGTGGTAGACGTCGGTCATCATTTGAAGGCCATCCAAATATTTGGTCGGCTGAGTCAGCTCTTCAAGAACCGGCGCGCCAAGAGCAAGCATCCCGCGCTCCCAAAGGTGCCCTGCTTCCCAATCCGCTTCGGGATGCGCATCGAAATCCGATTTTTTCATCCCCAACTCTGAAAGCGCTAGGCCGTTGAAATACATTTCATGAACCGATCGCTGCCAAACAAAAATTGGTCGCGTCGTTGAAATCGCATCGAGGTCGCTGCGGGATAGGGCACCGTGGTAGGGAGCGTGATAGCCCCAAACCATCAGCCATTCGCCCTCATCGAGTTCCCCATCCAGCTCTCGAAGGCGTTCGAGAAAGGCCTCCCGACCGCGGACGGCCCGAGTCTTTCCTTTGGGCGTCGTCCACTCCATGGCGGAAACAATTTCGAGATTCAGAATGGTGGCCGCGAGGGTCGGATGGACATGTGGGTCGACAAAGCCCGGCATCAGAATCTGATCGGCAAAGCGACGGTCGACTGGCCACCCTTCCGTTTGCTGTTGGACTTCCTGCAAGGACCCGACCGCTGCAATACGGCCCGCCCCATCAATCGCAACCGCCGTGGCAAAGGGTTGTGCTGGGTTCATCGTAACGATCTTTTGAGCGATCAGAATCCGGTCGGTCAAGGCCTCTGGGCTGCAACCAGTCAGAGCTAACAGAGCGAAAAGCGAAACGAGGACGAGACAAGACCGGTCGTGCCCTGCTCTCCGCGCCATCCAGCGCTCGGTGCTTCTTTCCTTCATCGAATCGGCCCTTCTTAACGTTTCAAGGCTGGAGGGCATCCGCCACCCGGCTGACCTCATCGGCGTCTAACGACGTGGGGATCAGAAGGAATTCGTCAGCGCCGAGGTCCTCCATGCGGTTGAGCATGTCTCGCAAGTCGGAGGCTTGTCCCACAAAACCGAATTTCTGGGCCATGGCTTCCCGTGCCTCACCCATCCAATTGAAATATCGATGAAGGTGTCGATGGATCTGCCGTCGGCCCCCTTCGGCGTCCCCCAATGCATACCAAGTTGCGGTATTCAAAATCGGAGGCTGATCTCGCCCAGCCTGACGCCAGGCCTCCCGAGCCGCGCCAAAGGCCAGACCTGCTTCCCCTGGATCCCCCGTCATGGCCATGCCCGATATGCCATCGGCCCAACGCGCCGCGCTCGCCAAACCTTTCGGGCCCAAAACGCCGGCCAGGATGGGCGGCCCTCCGGATTGCACCGGAAAGGGCTCGACCGGGCGAAGCAGCCCCTCCACCACCGACTCCCCGGCCCAAACACGCTTCATCGTGACAACCCGTCGCTCCAGCTCGGCGATCCGTCGGTGCCCCGGATCCGCGCCAATGGCCCGATAATCCTCCTCGCGTCCACCAATGCCGACACCCAGCACGAGACGGCCGCCGCTGATCATGTCGATCGTCGCGTACTGTTTCGCGAGTAGAACCGGGTCGTGCAGCGGGACGACCGCCACCGAAGCCACGATTTTCACTCGCTCCGTCAAGGCCGCGCAAGCGCTCATCAACGAAACGATATCCGGAGTCGGAAACACATTCCGCTCACCCAAAGCGAGGCTTGAAAAAGGTCCCTCGTCAATGCGACGAGTCCACTCCAAGACCATGTCCCGAGTCCAACCCGGTTCGGTGACGGGAAGCGTCATCCCGACTTTCATGATGCGTTACGCCCTCCCCCCTGCAACAGCGACCTCAAAACGTCCGCGGGAAGCCAAAGCCTTAGAGGAAGCCGGCTCCTCCCTAATTGCATTCGGCAGCCAAACCCTTCTTACGACGATTCATGCTCAGCATCGCAGCACTCATCAAGGCCAGCATCAAGACCAGGGCCCCAAAGCTCCCAAGACCCGGAAGAGCGGGAGGCTCTTCTTCACAGATCCCACAGTCTCCCGGACAAGTTCCACAGGTCTCGTCTCCGTGACAGGCGAGGTCTCCGCAGCTCCACGAAATTGGAAAATCACCCGGGGTCTGGGTCGCCCAAAGGTACTGTTGGACACCGTTGTAGACGACGAGATTGCCATCTTCTTGCAAGCTGAGCACGGCCCCGGAGGTACCCGAGGTTCCCGACGCCCAAAGCGCACTACCCGATCCATCGTAAAGAACCAGATTTCCGTCGGCCTGGAAATCCAAACGGCAGTCGACGCCGGCACCGGAGGTATCCGTCTGCCAAAGAGGGCCTGCCACAACGGCATTGTCCACGTTGTAGAGAACCAGGTTACAGTCGGATTGCAGAACCAGTTTGCGGCGAGCATTCTGCGCCCATTCCTCCGATTCGAGCTCGAATTGTCCCGCCGACCAATTGAACTCGGGGGGGATATTGGACTGTGCGGACCAGAGCGGTTCGTTCGATCCGTTGTACACGACGAGGTTCCCATCGGCCTGTAGCTTTAGCCGACCTCCGGAAGTGCCCGATGTCCCTGAGGCCCAATGATACGAACCCGTCTCGTCATATAAGACGAAATTACCATCCGCTTGAAAATCAGCGTGACAGCCCAAACCGGCGCCGGCGGTATCTGTCTGCCAAAGCACTCCACCGGTACGACCATTTTCAAAGCTGTAAAGCACGAGGTTGCAATCAGCGAGCAATTCGAGTTTTCGGTTGTGGGTATGGAGAATCTGGGGAGGCGCGAGGCTCAGCTGCCCTGCCATGATGTCGTACCGCTCCGGGTAATCGGTCGCGGTGTACCAGAGGGCGAGACCCGCTCCATTATAAAGCGCCAAATTTCCATCCGACTGGATCTTTAATTGGGCATCCGGCGTCCCCGATGTGCCCGAGGCCCACAACGCCTGACCACCACCTTCATAGAGAACCAGGTTCCCGTCGGCCTGAAAGTCTAGAAAACAATTGATGCCCGCATTCTGAGTATTTGTTTGCCAGAGTGAGCCCCCCACGATGCCTTCCTCAAAGCTATAAAGGCTGAGGTTGCAGTCGGCACCCAGTTCGAAAAGGCGACTCAGTCCAGCCACTGACTCTCCCCCCAGCAGCGTCAGCTCGCCGGCACGAATCACCGTGGCGGTTGTGCTCCCCGATTGCCACTGCCCCTCGACTTCTCGATCATTGTGATTGATCCAGACTCGATCCTGACCAGCCTGTGCCCGCGCTTGACTCAGGAACTGGTTTTCCTGGCTGCTGGCCGGAACACTAAATATGTAATCGGCTCCCAAGGCTCCACATGCGGCGACGCCTTCAATCCAGCGTCCGGCATCCGGGCTCACAGCCCATCCGCCATGGCCGGCGTGGCGGCAGGCAAAGTGATTCTGAAGGAGACATTGATCGTCAATCCAACGACCATTCGAGACTTGGGCCGCGCAATCCTCCGCGCCCCCGAAGTCGTTGGGTTCCGAAACAGCCCAGCTCCAGATCGCCGCCTCGAGTCGAGGATCATTTTGATTGAGTTGATCCAATGCAATGACGTTCATCCCGTTCGCGAAATAATCCATCACATCGCTCGCACTGATCGCCGTCTGGGCGCCACCCCCAATGCCCCCAATCACCGTTGAATCTTCCCAGACGCGGCTGATTGCGCCCAGTCCGGTGTAAACCGTGCCGTTCCAATTGCCGTCGCCGGTGCATCCACCGCTCCCCCAGACCAAGATTCGCTTGCCTGCGTTCAACACATCGGCTTTGGTCAAGCTGCTTGGGATGTCCTGACAGCCACCGCTTCGATAAATCCAAGCGCCTAAGCGGTCATTAATCTGCGAATAGGCTTCGCCATGGCGACCCTCCATATGGTCTTCGATTTGAAGGATCAGAACCTCTCCAAGGCTTGAGGCCAGACCAAGCCAAGCGAGAATTTCATCGAGCCCCTCGCCCAGGTAGCGATCACTCGTGCTGCACCCAATATGGTCGGCTGTGCCGTGGCAGAGCAGAAGGCGATTGGGGTAGTCGAAGGCGCCCTCGAATTTAGGCGTCCAATGCACATCCAATTCGATGTGACGAGCGCCTATTCGGAGTTGATTGAAAATCGAATCCACCTGATTGGGGTCGAGATACGAGAGAGCCGTGGTGTAGGCCCCCGAATTGAAGCTGTTGTGGGACCCGATCCAGTTTGCATCGGCCAAAGCAATATCGAGGTCGAGCTGGCGTTGCGCCCTCAACGTTTGACCGATCCAACCTTGATTGAAATCATCAATCCCGTCAGCCCGCACCAGACCCGTACCCACAAAAGCGCTCAAGATGAGGCTCAGCAGCAGGACAATCGGTCGTTGGAGCAGCCTGGCCACCAGTCGGATTCCCTCAGCGAGGGTTCAGCCACCCCGCCCGCGGTCCGCCAGGGTGGCGGGCCAGCTGGCCCCAAAGGCCCCATCTATGATGGCACGAGCGGCGCGCTGCCGACAATGGAATAAGATGCCCTCGGGGGGGAAAGGTCCTGCCGAGCTGCGCTCAATCCGACGAGTCGGGCGCCAGATGGCCTAGCTCTGAGGCAATCGTCCCCTCGCAGTTCGGACAAATGCCGTGGCTGACTCGAGGGAGCAGGCCCTCCGACCGAGGCCAAGGCGACTGCTCAATTTCAAGCCACTCTCCGTCAGCCGACTCGACCCGTTTGCACCAACTGCAAAGGGAAACCATCTCGTCACTCCGAGCCGTCCCGGCTTCGAGCAACTCGACCGGTTCACGTCCCAATCGTTCGACCAGCGAAGAGGCAATGGCCAGCTGTCCGAATGGCAGCGGCTCGATGGTGAGAGACATATTTCGAATCTCTCCGGGAGAATCACAACGAAAGGCTACGGAGCGTGCTTTTTGCGTGGATCGAACTTCATCAAAGAGTCGTTGATATATCGCCCGGACCTCAACACCGGAAATGAAATCCCAAACCGGCCGACCGATCACCGAATTCGGATCGAGTCCCGGAGCCGAATTCGATTGGGCAAAACCAGACCATCCTGGATCCACTTCAAGGACGCAGTCATCCGGCGAAAGCCGGTAGCTAATTTCTAAGTGGGACCGGTCTACCGAAGACTTCGGAATGTCCGTTGGCATACAGGTCGCTCCTCTCAGGGCCCTTCAGACTCAGGATCAGTGAAATTCGCACGCGAGTCAGTAGATCAGCTTAGAATCCTGAAGTTCAAGAGGATCATGAAGCCAAGCGAAACGAGTTTCGGGAAATCGTCGGCTGAACCGTTATCCTTTGAGCATTCAAAACGCGCCCACTGCCACCAAAGGATTGACTAGTGAGTACACCGACAACCGATAAAATCAAGGGAAGAATCAAGGAAGCCGCGGGAGCGCTGACAGGTGACGAACGCCTTAAGCGAGAGGGGCGAATCGATCAAGCCACCGCCGATGTCAAGGAAGGTCTCGAAAAAATCGTGGACACCGCCAAAGACCTCATGGGCGGTCGTCGAGACGAAAAAGACGATCAATAATCCACGTTGCGGCACGGATCTAAACCCGTGAGCTCCGATCGGTTTGGGCTCCCGGGTTTCGAACCGACACTCCCTCTATTTCGATGGTTCTTTCAGACTAAAAGTCGAGGGTGGCGTTTTTCCGGATTCGTCTCACTGAACCTTCTTTGTGGACGACCCAGAGCGCAATCTTGTTGAACACGTGCAAATGCCACGGCATTTTGCGGGCAATATCGAGCCACAACACAACCCGCACTCGATCACTGGCGTTCTCTGCGTCGTGGAGAAACGTGTCATCGAAAATGACGCCTTCTCCCTCATGCCAGTAGTAGAACTCACCCCGATCGACGAGCTCCTTGTCGCGTCGTGCGTTGTCTTTGAGATCGGCGTTCACGCGAAGCCAGCATTTATTCTCAGCATTGTTGTCGGGAATAATGACGCCCAAGTGATAACGCAGAAAGCCTTTGTAATAACCGAAATGCGGCGTGATGTACTGATGGGGATCCAGCACTGAGAAGAAAGCGGTGTAGAGATGCGGGATTTGTCTCAGTAACGCCGTCGTCTCAGGAGCATGCTGGCAATTCTCATCAATGAATTGGCCTGACTTGAACATGAAGGACTTCCACTTGGCCGAGTGAATGCCCCCTTCCGTGTACCCTCCACCCAACGCTTCAATGTCGGTGATTTTTTCTTTTACGCCCAGCAAGGCCTCACACTCCGCGCGCACCACATCGAAATTCTGCTCAAGATTCTTCAGCCCGGGGTAGTCGTTCGCGTAGTCTTGACTGAAGGCCGGAGCCACCGGAAAGGTGCCGCGCGCTTCCGCCTTCAAGAATACGTTGTTAATTCCATCCTTAATCGCCACTTTCTGGTCGCCATCTAAACTGGCGATTTTTCGCCAGCCCAAGAATCCCAAGCCCGCTACGACGAGCAAAAAAATCACAAAGCCCAAGGCTTTTCCTCCCCCAATCGAGTGATTCCGGCCCCATCGTTTAAAACAGGTCTCGCCTCAACCATCCACTCACGCAGGCCTCGCAGTCCCGCGGAGAACTTCCAAGACATCGAGGAAACTACCACGCGCAACCGCCCTGAGGGAGAGCTCAAGAAGAGATGGAACCCGGGGAAACTGAGAGAGAGGACACGGAAAATCCCCTCGGGTCGCGGCGAGGTCCCCCTCCTCAGGGCCACGTCGCGGAGCGGGAAGCCCAAGGGCCCGCTGAGCAGGCGGCCTATTCGGCCTCGATCGGTCGGAGAAACGGCCGGTCGCCGCTCACCGTCACCCGCCTCAGCACTCTTTGATGGGGAAAGTAATCGCTCACCGCATAGTGCTGAGCGGCTCGGTTGTCCCAAAAGGCGATCGAGCCCACCCCCCAGCGAAAACGGCAAGTGTATTCCGGGCGGGCATGTTGCTGAAGTAATTCTCGAACCAAGTTTCGGGATTGTTTCGCGTCCAAGGTCTCCCCGCTTCGGCGATCGGTGAGGGATTCGTGACGCAGAAAGCCACCGTGAATATAGAGCCCACGCTGTCCGGTTTCGGGATGAGTTCGCACCAGAGGATGGGACACACCAAATGGAATTTCTTCTTGGATCTGCTTCAGCAAATCCTCAGGCAGGGAGCCTGGTGCTCGCTGGGTCAGAAAATTCCGATAGTCATGAATTCCCTCAAGGTGCTCGATCGCATCGCGCAGCTCAGTGGTCAAACCCAGATAACAGGCGTGGCTATCGGAGAAAAGGGTGTCGCCACCAAAGGGGGGGGCCTGAATGCACTGAGCGATTGAACCCAGCGAGGGGCGCTCCATCCAGGTTACGTCCGTGTGCCAACCATTTTCGATGCCCGGGCTATGTCGACCATGCCGGATTTCGAGCACATAGGGGTTTTGCCCTGAGCCGCCGAATGGGAAGGCGTCCAGTTCTCCGAAATGCCGCGCTAGAGTGACCTGCTCGTCTTCTTCGAGGTGTTGATCGTGAAAGAAGATCACTTTTCGCTCGAGCAAGAGTTTTCTTAGAAGTTCGGCTTCATCGGTGCCGATTGCTCGAAGATCGATGCCGCGAACGATCGTGCCAATGGTCAGACCCAGGTGCTCAAGGGAATAACCAAGAGTTTCGAACGCCCTCTCCAGAGCCTCGGAGACAGGCCGATTGCCCATCCTTTCGTACTCAAGAACGATTCCCAATCCCGCGCGATCAAAGGCCGGGAAAAGCTTCTCCCGCGGTCTCTCGGCGCCCCTGTTCTTTTCCACCCCGGCTTTTCGGATCGCGTGAAATTTTTGTGCCGTGTCCATCGCGATCCGATTGTACTCGGAGGTCGGTGCCTCTTTGTTCCCTAGCGCCACGGTGTCCCCTCCGTTTTTGAACTCGCCATTTCGAGTATGCGCCTCGGCGCCCTACACCGTCAAGACAGGCCTTCTCCTTTCGGCCCCCGTAAGGCCGAAAGAAAGGTATCAAGACGTGCTTGATTCCTTGAAACAGCATCGCTTGTCGTCGAGAGGCGAGCGGCGTACATTCGATCATTCACCGACAGCCCTGAGGGGTGAACCGTCGGTCCAACCCCGCTGACACAGGAAGGGTGCTTCTATGAGCCTGATTGCCCCGCGCTGCGACCGTTGTGGATCCCGAACCCGCCACAAAGAAGACGATAAACCGATTTGTCAGTCTTGTGCCGAGGAAATGCGTCTGATCATCGAAGCCTCCCACGAGCAGCGTAGGCAATGTCCCATCGACAACGCCGAGATGACCAAGGAAACCGCGCACATGATCGTCATCGATCGCTGTCCGACCTGTAGCGGCGTATGGCTCGACGGGGGAGAGTTAGAGCGCATGAACGGGGATATCCAAGAAGCCGCCATCATGTCCATGGCAAGAGGACTGACCTCTCCGACCTTCTGACGCTGCCAGCCGACTAGGCGATGATCCGAAGCGTGGTCAGAGAAGAAGGTTTTCTCCTGTCCTGCACAAATCGCGGCAGGAATCGTCTTTCCTTGCTCCAATGCACCGGAGAGCGTTATCCTGTCGGTGGCTCCTTTGGGAGCTGCTTGCCGCGACCCTGAAGCGAGAGCCTCCTCATTCCCCCCTGCCCCGAGAAATTCATGCCGAAAATCCTGCTCGTCGAAGACAATGAGATGAACCGAGACATGTTGTCCCGCCGTTTGACCCGAAAAGGTTTCGAAGTTGTCATCGCCGTGGACGGCGGCGAAGCCCTCGAAATGGTGGCCGATGAGTCACCTGCCCTGATTTTGATGGACATGAGTCTGCCCGTGATCGACGGCTGGGAAGCGACCCGCCGCCTCAAGGCAGATGAATCGACCCGAGACATCCCGGTCATCGCCTTGACGGCCCACGCCATGTCGAGTGATCGAGAAAAGTGCCTTGATGCTGGCTGCGATGACTACGACACCAAGCCCATCGAGCTCAAGCGCCTGCTCGAAAAAATGAATACGCATCTCGAACGCGTAGGTGCTGCGTAAGTCTCGATCGCCGAACTCAGCGATAAATCTGCTGAGACAACACGATCACTCGGTCGTCCTCACCGAACTGCCACCGCTGACCCGCGTCTGGGCTCAAGATCACTTCGGCCCCCTTGTCGCGAACAAGGCGCACCCCAAGGACAGTCTCAAATTCGCTTTGGCCTAAGCTGATTACGTCTGCGTGCAAGATGGACTCATCGACGTTCGCGTAGTGGGTCGCAGGGCGAAGAGCAATTTCGATCCCCCCGGCGCTGAGAAGCTCTCGGTAAACTGGACCCAAAACCGGTTGAAGTGATATTTGGGCCATCACCACACTCACCAGATCAGGACTTACCACGACCGACGTCGCCACCGATCCTTCAAGGAGGTCTCGATTGCGACCGTCCCGAAGCTCAACAACAACTCGAGGCGCACGTGGACGTTTTCTACGCGCACTGATGTCGCCGATCAATAAAAGAGTCATAATGGAACGTGCGTCAGGATCGTCTCCGTCCGACTCGTCGGCCAGCGTGAAGATGCAGTCGTAATCTGCGTCAATGAGATCCGCCAACAAGGGTCGGCTCACCGTATCGCCTCGCCGGATTTCGAGTTCGAGGCGCGGAAAGTCTCGATCCGCCAGAAGGCGATCCATCTGATCTGTCGACGCATTCGAAATCACTGTCACTTTAGTCCGACCAGTCGCATGGCCGTTGAGCTCGGAAAAAATTTCATCGATCAAAGAATTCCAACCGAGAATCAGAACCGAATCAAAATGTCGATCGCTGGGGTCGCTCGCGGTCCCTTCGACCGCTACCCGACCATTCGCCGGCCAGGACTGTGCTGGGTTCCGAACGAGCACTGCGTCATTTCGGGCCAGAAAGACCAGTTTTTCACCCTCGTCGACTTCATAACTGGGCTCTGGGTTGAGCGCGGCGGCGTTTCGTTCGATACCCCGAGCCGACTCCACCCAACTGACGCCAATTGGGACTGCATTTTCGACCGAATGGGCTAGATCCGAGAAGGCGACTCCAACAGCACCCGGTTCAGATTGTACAACGATGCCTCCCGAATCGCGGTTCAGAATCCGCTCAAACACGTCGACAATTCCAGGCTGCCGTGCGGCTTGCACCAAAAGTCGGCTTGCAAAGTCGGCCGTCGAAACACTGGAGACTCGTCCCCGACTCGCAATCTTCGCAATTTCTGAGTTTTCGTTCTTGGAAATTTCACAGACTATGGCGGGGCCTTGAGTCGCGGCCATTCGCTTCGAGCCGTCGGCTTCGCTTTCCTCCGATGCGTCGCGTAAGAGGCTTTCAAGAACCAGCAGAGTCTTGATGGCCTCGACATCGGTTTCCACTCCTTCTTGCTCTTCGTCGAGGGCATGGGCCACGACGACAACGCTGGAAGCTCGTCGGACCGCCACACGCTCCAGTTCAGCGCGTCGACTCGGAATCCCACTTCGCAGTACAACGTCTCGCCGCCGGAGATCAATACCGACCCGACGCAGGCCCTCCCGCATGACTTGGAGTTCTCGAGGTGCCAGGATGACAATCGTGCTGCTCGTATGGATTCTCAGAAGATTTCGCACGAGGCCGGGGACACTTGGCCCCCACCCAAGCAAAACCACATGATCACTCTCGACAACCCGTGTGTTCCCCAGTTCGAGACGAGCAAGACGTTGCTGAATTGAAGCGCTTATTAGGCCGATCAAGGCACCGAGAACAACCAGCCCCCCGATCGAAATGGCAAAGGAAATAATGAGCACCGGCACGGGAGCCCCGTAGTCCTCTGCAAATGCCCCTGGATCCAGAACGTGCTTGATCGACCACCAATAACTATCGAAAATTCCGCCGCCAAACCGATCATCGATCCCCTCGGCTTCGAGAGAGTCTTGAGAAAACAGCCCGAGATAAATCGCCTGGGCACCGGACAGGACAAGAAGAAGAGTACCCACGGCCAACATCAAAAATGGGAATTTGGAACCGGTCGAGAGCGATCGATTGATCCGGTAACCGAACCAAGCCATCCCTTGCCCGAATAAAGGCCGGGTGGCTCGTGATCCGCGCCGTTCTTCAGCCACTCTTAGAAATCCCCGGCGACTGACGCAACTCAGCCTTCATGGTTCAGCAGTCGGGCTACGTAGGCGGCCAAATTCTCGCGTCGGTAGCTCCCCTTCTTGAAAATGTGAGACGAACGGTCTGAAATTCGATCTCGCTCTGCGGCTGTCAAATCTTTGGCTGAAACGATCACGACCGGAATCGTTCGCCACTCTTCCCGCTTTCCTAATTCGTCGAGGAACTCAAAACCATCCATTTCCGGCATCATCAGGTCCAGCAGGATTAAGCCCGGAGTTGAGTCTTCCAGGTTAGCGAGCGCGTGACGGCCACTCTGGGCCTCATGAATTTCTACTCCCGTAGTTTCGAGTTGCCGTCGAATGAGGTCGCGAGATTCTGCCTCATCGTCAACCAGTAGAACGCTTCGGTCACCGGCATGCTCCAGAATCCGAGAAACCGTACTGAGCAACTGGCCCCGATCGATCGGCTTATTGAGGAAATCCGAAGCGCCCAGTGAGTAGGCGAATTCCTCTTCCTCGACAATTGTCGCCATGACGACAGGAATATCTCTCGAGCGCGGATCATCTTTCAATTGGCCCAGTACCGACCAACCGTCGGTCCCCGGCATCATCACATCCAGGGTGATGATCGACGGATGAACTTCATGGACCAAGCTGAGAGCTTCTTCACCACTCCGAGCCTCGACGACACTCAATCCTCCTGCACGCAGGGTACGGCGCATGACTTCTCGGGCATCATCATCATCATCGACGACCAGCACAACAGGCCCCGCCACATCGTCTAGTTCGCCCCCAGCGACTTCGATCTGTGCCTCGCTTGGCTCTGATGCATTCGGGTCAGACACCGCAGCGGGAATTGAAATAAAGAACTCACTGCCCGAGCCCTCCTCGCTTTCGACGCGAACGGTGCCGCCCATCATCTCGCAAAAGCGCCGGGTAATTGTCAAGCCCAATCCGGTCCCGCCATAGTTGCGGGTTGTTGAGTTATCCGCCTGAGAGAAAGAGTCGAAAATGCGCGCCATTTGGTCTTCTTTCATTCCGATGCCGGAATCCCTCACCGAAAAGACCAACCAGCTTGATCCATCACGAACTTCACGCGACACGCTGACTCGGATTTCTCCCGCCTCGGTAAATTTGCTGGCGTTGCTGAGCAGATTAAAGAGGGTCTGCCTAATTTTAGTCAGATCCGCAAACATACTCCCAACATCATCGGGGCACTGCACTTCGAGACGATTTTTTTTGCTTTCGACGAGCGGCTGGACTGTGCTCAGAACATCGTCGAGCATTTCTCGAATATCGAAATTTTCGAGAAAGAGTTCCATTTTGCCCGCTTCAATCTTCGAGAGGTCAAGAATGTCGTTAATCAGCGCCAAGAGGTGTTTCCCGGCACTGTGGATCTTCTTGAGGTCTGGAATAAAGTCTTCCTGGCCGAGGTCCTCCGCCTCTTCTTCGAGCATCTCGCTGTAGCCAATGATCGCATTCATCGGCGTTCGTAGTTCATGGCTCATCTTTGCGAGAAAGTCACTTTTCGCGCGATTTGCCTGCTCGGCCTCGTCTCGCGCCAAATTGACGGCCTCTTCGGCCAACTTGCGGCGTTCACTCATCTCGTTAAGCGAGACGGCTAGTTGATCGTGGGGGGAACGTTGATCCAATCGATGGTCGAAATCGCCCTGAGCGACGGCAGCGCTCATCGTGGAGATGGCTCGAAAATACTCGATCAAGCGATTGAAACTAATCGCCAGAAGACCTGTCTCATCTTTTGCCTGAGTATCGAGATCCGAGGCCACGCTGAGGTCGCCTACCGCCACTCGATTTGAGACATCAACCACCTTCCGAATACGGCGAGCGATGCTGGTTGTGACTAACAAAGACAGCACGACAACAATCGCCACGCCTGCGGCCACAAGGGCGATGATTCCCGCGACCTTTGCTTGGATGGGCGCAATGACCGCTGCCTCGGATTTTCGAATCACCACCATCCACTCACCGGTGGAAACAGGTGCCGACGCATAGTAGTACCGTTGACCATCCACCGGGTCTTCGGCTAATCGAAAGGAGGCTTCGCCCCGCATCGCGTAGAGCGCCCCGAAGAGCTCGTCGTAGTCGGTGTCCTTGATGGCTTTCGTACGAAGTTGGCTCTCCCCTGCGGATGGAAAATGGTCGCCTTCGGTGGTCGTCGCCACAAACTTTCCGGCACGACTCACCAAAAAGACATCTACTTCGTCACGAACTCGGATTTCGCGTAAAAATTCAACAATGTCCGAAAGAGCGCGATCGACCCCAGCCACGCCCCTGAATTCGCCATCGATCACAATGGGGAAAGTTTGCTCGACGATCATCTTGCCCTCGTAGACATAAGGCTCGGTCATCATCGGAAGAGGAACCCCTGACTCCAAGAAGAGATCCTTGCAGCCCTGGTAGTAGAGACTTGTCTCCATATCGACAAGAGGGTTGAGCAAAAGCCGATTATTGTCGTCATGTGCCCGAAACCAGTAGGGAATGAAACGGCCTTGGGGGCTCAGAGAAGATCCGAGACGTGATCGAACCTGGGGGGCTGTCGAGGCTTCATCTCGGCCATCGGCGTTGGGCTCATATCCGAAGTACGCCGCCGTAAACTCGGGAAACGCTTCAAGGACTGAGCGGGCGTAGTCCAGAGATTCAGCCCGACGTCCAAAGAGGCCATCCTCCTGGGCGAGAGCCATCACCTCGACAGCCAGAACAGCGCGGGTGTTACCCAAATCGATTTCGGTGGCCACGCCATCGGCGACAACGCGCATTTCGTGCTCGTTTAAGGCCCTGAGCGAGTCGGACATGCCGGCGATCACGTAAAAAAGGATGCCCAGCAGGATCCCGACCGAGGGGAGAACCCCCAGCAAAAGCATCCGACCCGTAACACTTCTATGGAAAATGACTCTACTCTGCGACATGTGTCGACTTGCCCTCGACCTGTCTGCGGGTCTAAAACTACGCGTCACCGCAGGATAGCCCAGACGTCCCCGAAACGAAGCTCGGCCTCAGCCTCCCACATCGCAACTCTTTCCGCCTTCGAGTCCTTTCGGACTGGCTCGGCCAACCGCGCTGAGCGAGGCTAGACTCGGCCGAGGCAAGGCAATTGCTAAATGCGAAAAGCACTGCCGTTGCCGCCTCCTGACTGAACAGAGGTGTTTACAATGGCCCACGTCGTCGTTGTTGGAGCCGGACCCGCCGGCGCTGCCCTTTCCTACCTGCTCGCGAGCCGCGGCCTTGAAGTCACCCTCCTCGAACGCCAAACCGATTCGACGCGTGAATTCCGCGGAGAGGTCCTCATGCCCAGCGGTGTCGAAGTAATCGATCAGCTGGGGTTGGGCGGACCGCTCGCCGAAGTTCCTCAGTGTCTTCAGGAATCCATCAGCGTGTACATGAATCGGCGGCACGTCTTCACCCAGGAACTCTCGGGGGGCCTGTTCGACACGCATCCTGCGCGGGCCATCTCCCAGCCCGCTCTTCTTGAGATGTTAATCGACCATGCGGCGACTCATCCAACTTTTCAAATCGAGCGGGGCGTCTCGGTCATTAACCTAATCAACAAAGCAGGACGAGTAGTCGGTGTCCGCACACGTTCCAAGGATCACGAACAGGACTGGCCCGCTGACCTCGTGATCGGTGCCGACGGTAGAGGATCGATGATTCGAAAGCGGGGTCAGTTCGACCGTCGGCGCTCCAGCGTCCCCCTCGACATCCTCTGGTTCAAGTTTCCGCTGCTCGAAGGCTGGAGCGGTCCGAGAGCGTATATGGGCCGAGGACACTTTTTTCTCGCCTACAAGAACTCGGAGGGCCTCCTTCAAGCCGCATGGATCATCCGAAAAGGTTCTTACGGACAGCTCAAGAGTCGGACGGTCAAGGAATGGGTTGAGAAGATGGCCGAACACGTTTCTCCAGACCTCTCCGAGCTGCTCCTCGATCATGCAGATTCAGTCGAGAAACCCATTCTTCTCTCAGCCGAAGCCGATCACGTCAAAAAATGGAGCATTCCCGGCGCGCTCCTGCTCGGAGATGCGGCGCACAGCATGTCGCCGGTGGGTGGGCAAGGGGTCAACATCGCGCTCCGCGACACAGTCGTCGCAGCCAATCATCTGATCCCTGCACTGCAATCGAATGCCCCCGAAGCCTTGGAGAAAGCCCTGAAGGCGATTGAAAAAGAGCGGCGCAAGGAAGTCCGCGCGATTCAGCGGCTACAGGCATTACCGCCGATCCTCGGTTTTAGCCATGGGTGGTGGAGCGAGCCGCTTCGGAGCATCGCCAGCACCTTTCTGGCCCATCAGCGCTTCCGAATGATGATCGGACCTCGCATGCGTGTCGTGCCTTTCGGTGTCACAAAGGTGAAGCTGACCGTCTAAAGCCGGTGGCCGAGAGTCAACGTGACGTACGATCTTTTGGCTAGAGGTTGATCGCCTTTTCGAAAGCAGGCCTTGCGGCGATCCGTTCGACATAAGCTTTCAGGTTTTTTAGATCATCCGAAACCTGGCCAAGACGATTCGCCATAAAGAGCGAATGACCCAACATGATGTCGGCCGCGCTGAAAGAGCCCACCAAATACTCTCGGCCGGCAAGCGCCTCGTCCACCGGAGCAACCGCCCGACTCAAAAGCTTTTGCGCTTGGGCAAGCGACTCGGCATTTCGCCGATCCGGAGGCAGCAGCACAGTCTGAACGACAATAATATTCACCGGTGGCATCACCATACCTTCGCAGTAATGAAACCACTGCAAGTATTCCGGAAACTCTGCAGAATCGACCGCCGGCTTCAGCCCCCCATCGCCATGACGAGCCATCACGTACTCCACGATCGCACCGGACTCGTAAAGGGAGACGTCACCATCATCGAGGACCGGAACGCGACCCAGTGGATGGCGGGCTCGATGGGCGTCCGATTTCAGATCCTTCGGGTGAAAGTCCATGCGATTGAGTTCGTAGGGAAGACCGAGTTCTTCGAGCAACCAAACGATGCGGCCTGCGCGGGAGTTGGGGGCAAAATGAAGGGTCAGCATGATCAGACTCCGGATCTTTGGAGGAAGGAGGATAGGGATCTCAAGTGGCGCTCCGGGCGGATCTAGCCCGGTGTCGCGAACGGAGAGAGTGCCGATCCCCCCCACCCGCTGTCAAGCCAGTCTGCTGGTCAGAGCACCCGCCTGGAGCCACCCACCCCCGCCCTGGAGCCCGATCCTCTCTTGGGATGCTCAGTCGACATTTCGGGCTAGCATTCCACGCCGATTCGCCGCCGACTCACTGGCCGGCGACCCCTCTGAACCCAGGAGCCCATCAAGATGCGTGAAGCTGTCATCGTTTCGACCGCGAGAACTGGACTGGCCAAGTCCCATCGCGGAGGTTTTAACAACACGGGAAGTGCGGCGATCTCCGGACATGCCGTGAAGCACTCTATCCAACGGGCCGGAATTGAACCCGGCGAGGTTTCCGAAGTCGTGATGGGATGCGGAACCCCTCAAGGAACCAGTGGGAACAACATCGGTCGCATTGCGGCGATGAAGGCGGGCTGCCCGGTCACGACGACAGGTGTCACCGTCAGTCGACATTGTTCCTCTGGGCTCAACGCCATCGCAACCGCTGCAGGAAGAATCATCGTCGACGGTGAAAACATCGTGGTCGGAGCCGGCGTCGAGCAGATCTCGCTTTCTTTGGGGGGCAAATTCTCTCACCAAGTGGATACCGAGCTCTATCAGCAATACCCCGGCCTATGGATGCCAATGATCGAGACCGCTGACATCGTGGCAGAACGCTACAAAATCAGTCGCGAAGCCCAGGATGAGTATTCTCTCGAAAGTCAAAGGCGGACCGCCGCGGCTCAGGACGGTGGGATCTTTGACGATGAAATCGTGCCCATGGACACGACGATGATCGTCAAGGACAAGGAAACCGGCGAAACCTCTGAAGTCGAATACACGGTCACCAAGGACGAGTGCAACAGGCCGAATACGACACTGGAAGGCTTGGCTTCACTCAAGCCAGTGCGGGGAGATGGCCACTTCATCACCGCTGGCAACGCTTCCCAGCTCTCCGATGGGGCGGCCTCGGTCGTCATGATGGAGGCCGATGAAGCCAAGCGACGCGGAATCGAGCCTTTGGGGGCTTTTAGAGGCTTTGCGGTCGGCGGATGCGAGCCAGATGAGATGGGCATCGGCCCCGTGGTCGCGGTGCCGCGCTTGTTGGACCGGGCTGGACTTAGGGTGGAAGACATCGACCTCTGGGAACTCAATGAGGCCTTCGCGAGTCAGTGCCTCTACTGTCGTGACACCCTGGGCATCGACCCTGAGAAGTACAATGTGAACGGCGGGTCGATCTCGATCGGCCACCCCTTCGGTATGACGGGGGCCCGCTGTGTGGGCCACCTTCTGCGAGAAGGCCAGCGCCGCAAGGCCAAGTACGGCGTGGTGACCATGTGCATCGGAGGAGGCCAAGGAGCCGCCGGCCTTTTTGAGATCTTCTGAGCCCTTGTGCGACCGGCCCGCTCCGGGTCGGTCGCTTGCTCAGGCACGGAGAGCGGGGGGCGACGCGCCGCTAAACTCTTCGGATAGGATGATTCAAATCGTCCGGGGCCGACCCCCAAGGCAAGAGAAATGAACTACGACTGGATGGCCCTGATCGTTTTCTTCGTCACTCTCGTTGGTTTGACGAAAGCGGGCCGTTTTCTGGCTTTTCGAAGCGAAGCACTTCAGGGCATGCGGTCTCGAAATCGTGAAGCCGACCGTAAAAAACTCGCGCGAAAACGTTTCCGGAGCGTCGTCGACGCCAACAACCGGGTGGGGCTCATCGCCAATCTAGTCTTCTACGCAACTGTTCTTCCTTTTTGCGTCACCCTAGACAGCAGGCCCCTGTGGCGAGATGTGGTCGACATCCTGCTCGTCTTAATGGTGTTTGATTTTTTCTACTACTTCACTCACCGATTTCTTTTCCATGGCCCCGCTTTACGTAAAATCCATGCTCTACACCATCAGGCCAGAACACCCACCTACGCCGATGCATTCTACGTCCACCCGATTGAAACCATGATCGGTCTTTTTCTTTTTCTCGGCACGATTCCCTTGGTGGCCTGGATCGAGGGCGGACCCCTCAACGCCATCGCGATGGCGATTGCGACGCTTCTTTTCACCCAACTCAACACGCTCAACCACACCTGGGTCAATTTGCCACGATTTCCCTTCAAGACGCTGAGCCGCATCACGGCCATTCATGCGGCCCACCATGTCGACATGAATCGCGGCAATTACTCGACGCTCTCGACGCTCTACGACTGGATGTTCGGAACCCTTGAGGTGCCGTCGGTCCGTACGGATCCTTGAGCCGAGGCCCCAGAGCACTCTCTTTCCCCCTGCGATCGAGGTATCTGCAACTATTGGCTTAGTCCATCAAATGCAGTCGAATGGCAAGCTCTCATGTATCTCCCTTCACATTTTAAAGAACAGGACGAGTCGGTTCTCTACGCTTTCATGAGGGCCCACCCATTTGCCACTTTGGTCACTTCCTCAAGCGAAGGACCCATCGCCAGCCATTTACCTGTGTATCTCGACGAGCAGAAAGAAGCGAAGGCTTGTCGCCTGCTCGGCCATGTCGCTCGGGCCAATTCACATTGGGAACATTTCGCTTCCCACGAAAAATCTCTGCTGATTTTTCATGGACCCCACGGCTACATCTCCCCGACCTGGTATCAGTCGGATCATCTCGTACCCACATGGAATTACGCTTCTGTTCATGTGACCGGTCAAATTCGCGTCCTAGAAGACCCGAGGGACGTTCGGTCCGTCCTCAATTGCTTGGTGGATCAGTTCGAAAAAAGCCGGCCAGAACCATGGCAAAACCAGCTGGGAAGCGATGTGATGAAAGGACTGATGCATGCAATCGTCGCTTTCGAATTCCATGTGCAGGACATCGAAGGTAAATTCAAGCTTGGCCAAAATCGCGCGCCAGCCGACCAGTTGGCCAGCCTAGAAGGGCTAGAGAATGAGACTGAGAACACAGAGCTCATACGCCTGACCCGAACCCGGCTAAAAACAAAATCCTCTACAGCAGGCAAATCCGCGGCGCCCAGCTCAAAGCCATAATCAAACCATCCGCTCCTGGAAATCACGAACAACGAGGAGGTAGAATGTCGATCATCCGCCCGAAAGCCGGCCTAGCCCTGTGTGCCCTGGCGCTGCTCGGTTTTGCAGGCTCCAGCGAAGCCGGAGAAAACGCTTCCGCAAGCAAAACGCAACCGTTTTCGATCCAGGACTCGGTGGAAGGCGATTGGCGAAGCGAGGCCAATCAGGCCCGTGATCCATGGAGGCACCCTTCCGAAACCCTGGCCTTCTTCGGACTCGAGCCGGGCATGACTGTCGTCGAAGCTTCTCCCGGTGCTGGTTGGTATACGGAGATCATCGCGCCCTACACCAACCGAAACGGGGGACGCTTCCTGGCCGCTGGCTTTCCCAAGGATGATGAACGCCGGTATGCCCAGAGAAGCCGTCAAAAATTCCAGGAGAACTTCGCGGACCGTCCGGACCTCTATGGGCCCATTGAGGTCACGGAACTGAGCGGCTCAGAAGGCAGCGTTGCGCCGGCGGGCAGTGCGGATCTGATTTTGACTTTTCGGAACGTGCACAACTGGGTTCCAGCCGGCACCGCGGATTCGATCTTTGCCGAGTTCTTCCGTGCCCTGCGGCCGGGGGGCGTGCTCGGGGTCGTCGAACACCGCCTGCCCGTGGAGACCACGGAGGATCCCGATCTGAGCACCGGCTACATCCATGAGTCCACGGTGATCCAGATGGCAGAGCGGGCTGGATTCGTCCTGGAAGCAAGCTCTGACATCAACCAGAACACCGCGGATACAGCCGACCACCCGTATGGCGTATGGACCCTGCCCCCGACTTCACTGAGTGCACCTTTCCGCAAGGATCCAGACCCGAATTTCGACCGCACATCCTACGATGCCATCGGTGAAAGCGATCGTTTCACCCTGCGCTTTCGAAAACCGAAGTCCTGACTTCGAGACCCTCCCCATCCGGGCAGGGGACTATCGATTCAGGCCGCCCCGACCCAAAGAGCTTCCATGCGCGCCGCCGGGTACCCCCCGCTGGGGGGCTAGACGCACCCCACAAGCGGACCTTCAAAATCCCCTCGCCCGAACCCGGTTGAAACAGAACCCTTGAGAGGGGGTTGCGCAGCGCCCCCTCGCGGAACAGAAGCGGTCCAGGCCCCAAGATCCCCAAAGAAAGCCCCCCGGGGTTCCGGCTGTCTGGAAAATGCACTCCGAGTGCAATACGCTTTACGGGTCGATTCGGTGCCCCTGCCCTGGCCCGTGCCCGCTGTTGTGCTCAGACCCGAACGACTCGAAAACGCGCCCCCATCGGCCGATGCCCTTCGGTCCAGGAAGGATCCCCCCATGGCGACACCCGATCCCGAGCAAAGCTTTAACCCCGACGCACTCCGAAATAGGTATCGGGCCGAGCGAGACAAGAGACTGCGAGAGGACGGCAAAGATCAATACATCCAGGTGCAAGGTCAGTTCGCCCACTTTCTCGATGATCCCTACGCCGAGGCTCCACCCAGTCGCCCAGCCCTCACCGATGAAGTCGAAGTCCTGATCGTGGGCGGCGGTTTCGGAGGGCTGCTGGCCGGCGCACGTCTCCGGGCCGCCGGTGTCGAGGGGATTCGGTTCATCGATACCGCAAGCGATTTCGGCGGCACGTGGTACTGGAATCGATATCCGGGAATTGCCTGCGACATTGAATCGTATACGTACCTCCCGCTGCTCGAAGAACTCGGTTACATGCCAAAAGAGAAGTACGCCTTCGGCAAGGAAATTCTCAGTCATAGTCAGTCGATTGCTCGACACTTCGACCTCTATCGCGACGTCTGCTTTCAGACACGGGTCGAAACAATGACGTGGCAAGAGGAAGAGGCCCGCTGGATCGTCACGACGAATCGCGGAGACCAGATGAAGGCCCACTATCTCTGTCTCGCGACCGGTCCCCTGAATCGGCCCAAACTCCCGGGCATTCCAGGCATCGAGGACTTCAAAGGACATGCTTTCCATGCCAGTCGCTGGGACTACCAGTACACCGGGGGTGACTCGGAAGGCGGCTTGACCGGCTTGATGGGCAAGAGAGTCGGAATCATCGGAACCGGGGCCACGGCGGTTCAATGTGTCCCCCACGCGGGCGAATGGGCCGAGCATCTCTACGTATTCCAGCGAACCCCTTCGTCAATTGACGTCAAGCAGAATCCGAAGACCGACCCGAAGTGGAATGCTTCACTGGAGAACGGTTGGCACCAACATCGGATGGACAACTTCAACGCGCTGGTGTCCGGCATCCCTCAGACCGAGGACTTGGTCAACGACGGCTGGACCGACATCATCGCAAATCTTCTCACCTCGATGCGGCTTGGAAAAACCACCGACATGTCTCCGGAGGGCCTGATGAAGGCCGTCGAGATGGCTGACTTTGAAAAAATGGAGTCGATTCGATCACGAGTCGAGTCGGTCATCGAGGATCCCGAAACCGCTGAGGCCCTAAAACCCTACTACCGGCAGTTTTGCAAGCGGCCTTGTTTCCATAATGAGTACCTCGAAACCTTCAATAAAAAGAGCGTCACATTGGTCGATACCCAGGGCAAAGGAGTCGAGCGCATTACGCCTAAAGGCGTCTTTGCCAATGGCCAAGAATATGAAGTCGATTGCCTCATTTACGCGAGTGGCTTCGAGGTGGGTACAAGCTACTCACAAAGGTCTGGATTTGAGATCTTCGGCCGAAATGGAGTCGCGCTCACAGACAGTTGGGAGGAAGGTGTACGATCCCTCCATGGAATGCATGTTCATGGCTTTCCCAACTGCTACCTGATGTCCAACGCGCAAGCGGGCTTTACCGCCAGCTACACCCATATGCTTAATGAACAAGCCAAGCACATCGCCTACATCATTCGTGAGGGTGTGGACCGAAAACTCCAACGCATCGAAGTCAGCAAGGCGGGCGAAAAAGCCTGGGTTCAACAATGCCTAGACAAAGCGCGCTCCGCTGGTGATTTTTTTGAGAACTGCACACCGGGCTATTACAACAACGAAGGCAAGACTTCCGAGTTGAACGCGCAAAACGGTTTCTATGGAGGGGGGTCCGTAGAGTTCATACAGATTCTTGAAGCCTGGCGAGACCGAGGCGATTTAGACGGGTTGGAGACAACCTGATTCAAAGCCGTCCACCAACCCGTTGGCTTGGCCACCACAGAAAGGGGGGCGATCTGCCCCAGGACCTTCGGACAAGCAGCTCTTCATTGCCCAACCGCCGCGCTCGGTCGAGGCAGGCCATCTGCAACGCCTGCCTCGATCTCGTCCGGGAAGGCCAATTGCAACCCAGCGCCGAAGAAATCGCCCTGCGGGCGGGGGTTTCGCGACGCTCGGTCTTCAACCACTTTGGCGACCTTGGCGAACTCTACGATGCGGTTTTCGAGGTGGGTATGCAGCGCGACCAAGGTTATCTCGAGCTGCCCTCGGCCCATCAATCACTCGCCGAGAAAATCCGGTTTTTTCTAGAGACTCGAACATCTTTCCTCGAAGCAACGGCGCCCTTTACTCGAGCTCTGACCGCTCAAGTCCTCGGAGGCAGGCCCCGGAGCGAGCACGCCTGGCGGATTTCTCAGGAAGGCCTCAACGCCCAACAGAATCAGATCGCCGAGGCCTTTGGCAACGACCTCATTTCACTGCCTGATGGAGAACGGAACCAGACCCTTGAGGCCATCCACGCGGCTTTTGCCCCGCTCACCTGGGAGTATTTGCGGCACAGTCGGGGGCTTTCGATCAAACAGGCGCGAGAAACCGTCGGTCATACCCTCAAGGCTCTGCTGCGACAGGCAAACCTTGATGTCGACTCCGGACCACCACCACCTGGGACTTCCGATTAGAGTTCAGCTCCGCTAGTTTGGCCCCGTTCAGTTCGAATCCACTGAGGACAACGAAAACAAGGAATCCCGATATGGCCAAACGATTGGATTGGTACTACCACCGCAAGGGTTGAACGTCTTGCAC
>JAQWNI010000119.1 GCA_029268645.1 Myxococcota bacterium | reverse complement strand
ATTTGATCGACCCCGACGAATGGGATCGGGTCATGGACATCAATCTGAAGGGGACGTTCCATGCTTCCCGTGCCGTCCTTCCGGGGATGCTCGAAAAGCAAAAGGGAAGCATCGTGAATATCGCGAGCGTTGAAGGACTGGAGGGCTTCGAGGGCGGGAGCGCTTACAACGCTTCGAAGGGTGGCGTTGTTCTCCTGACGCGCAATATGGCGATTGACTATGCTCGTCGAGGCATCCGAGTCAACGCGGTTTGTCCTGGCTTCATTGAAACGCCGCTCTTTGATCAGACGCTTCAGATCGAGGGCTTGGCTCAGGTTCGGGATCGCATTCGCGAAGCCCACCAGCTGAATCGATTCGGTCAGCCCGTCGAAATCGCCAATGCCGTCCTCTTCTTGGCCTCGGATGAAGCCTCTTTTGTGACCGGCCAAGCCCTTGCGGTCGACGGGGGCTTTACGGCGGGCCATCGTTTTGGCATCGCGAGCATGATGGGGCTCGACTAGTTAGAAACCAATTCGGATACTGGCGACGAGGTCTTGGACGACAACGTCGGTCCAGGCGAAGACATCGTAGTGGAGACCGAATGTCAGGCGGTCTGCTTGGCGGGGTGTCCAATCGATTCCGGTCCGAATTTCGAAGCCCATGCGAGGCGCGTCGCCCCGAATGGTCATGGCTCCCGAATCTGGCGCAGCGGCGAATCGGGCTGAAACCGGGCGGTTGTAGTCAACGAGGAGCTGCCTCCATTCGACGGAAAGAGAAGGGCGCCAGACGCCGTCTGCCTGCTCTAGAAAATCGGTCCAATATCCGGACTTTCGCACAGAGCGGGCGAGGGCAAAGCCCGCTCGAACCGTTGCCAGTGGAGTGTCCCGCGATTCGATCACCAAGTCGAGTACGCCAGCGCCGCTTTCCGTGACCTCTCCCTGATAGAGAGCCGTGTAATCGAGGGAAGCGATGGGTCCGAGATCCCACCCGTATAGATCAAAGAGGTACTCGCCTTCAATGCGAGCGCTGAAGCGATTGCTGTTCCACGAGCCGCGAGCGCTGGCGAGTGCCCCGGGCAGCGAGAGGTTCCGAGTTTGGGAATGCCAGCCGTAGCCATAGCCGATCAGCCCCTGGATGCGGAGGTGCTCTCGGGTATACCCCGCATAGAGTCCTAGGTCGAGGGTGCGAATGCGACCATTCCCGACGCCGACAACATCCAATGCATCATAGGCGCCGCCAATCGTCGCGCTCACCAGCCAGTCGCGATTGAGACGATGGTCCACGCCGAGCACCAAGCCAAACCCTTGGTCGTGGTAACTGATGTGGTCGTCTGTGCCGGTGCGGTCTCCCAGTTGTCCGTAGAGTGCAACCCAGGGCTCGGTGCGTCTCTGGGGACAGCCTCGTGACCGGTTCGTCTGAGGAAACAGTGGGCGCTTCTCAGGAACGCAGTAGCGCGGTCGTTCCAGCATGATCCGCGCGTACTGATTGGCGAGCTCATAGGTCGTTGTCGTTTGAGCGTCATAGGTTTCGGGACTGAGTTGTCTGAGGGCCTCGCGATACGCCGAGTACCCCAGCGTATCGATGCCTTCGATGATTGTTTGTAGTTCGCTGGGGGATGCCACGCCCCCGAGATAATTTGCAATGGACTGTTGGTTTGCGGTCAACGGCGCTGCCGTAATGCTAAAGCGCGCGGTTCCGGCGCCGGAATCGTAGAGAATTGAGCCGACGGTCAGCCCATTGCCCGATTCAGGCGCTTCAATGCTTTCGAATTCGCCCGTCAATCCGCCCGTGGCTCGGACGACAGTGACTTCTCCCGATCCGCTGAATTGATTGTCGACGAAGATGTCGAGGGCGCCATCGGTCAGCTCGGCAGGACCGTCCACAAGCAACTCCTGTTCGCGGCTCAGGCTCTCGGGGCTGACAGTGACTTTGAGACGTCCCGGTGCTTGACCGGTTGTTGTGAGGCCAAAAGAGAGGTTGGAGTCGATCTTCGTTTCTGCTTCGAGGTCGAGGAGCCCCCCCGGATCGATTTGGACAGCCAGTCCTGGGGCGGTGGCCCCCGTCAGCCTCCAGGAGCCTTCGACGATGAGGTTTTCGAAATTCGTCGTCAGTGTTGGATCAAAGGATCCCAGATCGGCTGTTTCGCCACTCAGCCTGATGGCATCGGTCCCCTCCCCGCCGTCGAGAGTGGGCCCGCCTCCCGCAAAGTCGCGAAGATCGACCAGAGTGCTGCCCGCAACGGCTGTGAACTCATCGTCGCCTCCCCCGAGTTCAATTCGACCTTGGATCTCGCCCGCATTGATGACTTCGTCGACCCCAGCTGAACCCGCAATAGCGATTCCGTGATTGGAGTTCGTCAGATCATTCAGATTGGCTCGAATCAATGCTTCGGCGTCGTTGCGGACTCGATTGCTCCTGTCTGCGGTCTCGCCCTCGAGTTGAATGAGTGGCCCCGCATCGGAAACCGTGCTGATGATTTCTCCCGTATCCCCCTCTGCATCGAGGTCGATACTATTGATAACGTTGTATGAAAAAGTGTCTCCGGGTACGAATTGGCTGGCTTGGATGGCGACGGCTTCGCTCTGCTCGACGGAGATCACACCATTGTTGAAGGAGGTACCATCCGATTCTGAGCGGAGGCCGACCGCACCAATGCCTCGGACCTCGATTCGCCCCAGGTTACTGTTGAAGGAGCTGTCACCTCCGCTTTGCATTCCTACAGCGGACGGACCTGAGACCTCGATTCGCCCCCGATTACTGTTGAAGGAGTTGTCACCTCCGCTTTGCATTCCTGCAGCGGACGGACCTGAGACCTCGATGAGGCCGCCGGATTCATTAAAAAATCGGACGTCGGTTGACTCCTCTGATGCGAAAATGCCCACCGCGTTTGCACCCTCTGCCCTAACCTGAGCGCCTGTGCGGTTTTGGAATTCTGAGAAGCTACCTATAAAAACGCCTTTGGTCCCATCCTGCGAAGCGTTGATCTCGCCGCCTTCGAGGTTAAAAACCTCGCTTCGACTATCTGCGGTAGACCCTGGACCGACGCGGATTGCAATGGCCTCCGCACTGGTGGCAGAAACAGTCCCTTGATTCTCGACTCTGCTCTCATCGTTCAGCTGGAGATTGCTGCCTGGGTTGAAGACCGCGCCCGCATCGATCACAACCCTCAAGTTGTCGACATCCACAGGCGCCAGGAAAGAGCTTGTGATTTCGCCGCTACAGGTGACTGTTTCGCCGGCTGTCGGTTCCGTCGGTTCACACTCTGCGGACGCGGATGAGCCGGCGAGCAGGCACAGCCCGAAAAAGAACAAGGCAACAGGCCACAGGGAACGCTCTCCGACGATGGAGAGGCAAAGGGATGAGCCGGTCATTGAGCCTTCCTGACAGTGCGATTGGGTCGAAGGTCGGGCGCGTGGACCAGGTCGGGAAAGGCGGCCGATCTTTTCGAGAAGGGATTGCATTCTGGCTTCATGATGGCGCACTCCTGCGGGCGCAGTGGTCATTTTTATGCGGGAGGTGATGGGTCAGGTCGAGCCGGGGCTATTCGGGAATCAGGCAGGAGTGAATTGATTCCTCGCCCTCGATTTCTCGGGCCAGGGTTTGGATGGCAAGTTCGGCGTCTCTCAGGTCGAAGCGATGCGTATGCATTCGCTCGATGGGCGTATGGCCGGATTCCAACATCCGGATGGCGTTGGCATAGCCCGACGAAGTGACCCCGATGGCACCGCGGATGGAAATTTCTTTGAGCACGACTTTGTCGGAAACAAAATCCGGGATGGGTTTAAAGCCTTTCGTGCCCGCAAGAACGATGCGGCCACCCGCCGCAGCAAAATCGAGTGCTTGGGCGACCGGTTCGGTCGCGTAGGAAGAAACATCAATGACCACATCGGCCCCATGTCCATCGGTCAGTTCTTGGATGCGTCGTCCTGGATTTTCGTTTTCAACGTCGACGGTGGCGTGGGCTCCAAATTCTCGAGCCAAGCCGAGTTTTTTCTCGTCGGCTTCGAGACCGGTGACGATCACCTGGCGCGCGCCGACTTCCAAGCAAGCCAGCAAGCAAGCGAGCCCGCGTTGTCCGGGTCCCATGATGACGACTCGATCGCCTGGACGCGTTTCAGGAATCTCGACGCCCCATCGAAACCCAGCGCCCAAAGGATTGAACATGACGGCGAGGTGGGCTGGCAAGCCGGGGTCGACGCGGTGAAGAATGCTATGGGGATCGAGGTACATGAACTGGGCGTAGCCGCCCCATAGGCCGGGTGAATCTTTCAACGGGATGTAGGAGTAGATTCGTCTCTCGGGGCAGAGGTGATACCGGCCTCCTCGGCAGGTCAAGCAATGATGGCAGGCGATCATGGTTTCGACCGCGACGCGATCTCCAACGTCTACGCCCCAGCGCTGTGCGGCACCGTCGCCGATTTGAGCGATCGTACCCAGGGGTTCATGGCCTGGAACCACTGGCATTGGCGTCCGCAGTACGCCTTCGAATTGTTCGTAATCGCTGCCACAGATGCCGCAGGCCTCGATGCGGAGAAGAGCATCATCGTGACCGATCGAGGGGAGGGGGAGTTCTTTCGCTTCGAGGCGGCGGCGATCGGTTTGGACCATGGCGAGTGTTCGGTTTTGCGGCACGCGCGCCTCCCATGGGAGCGACCCCGGAGCAGACAGTCTACTTTTTGGAGTCTTGAAAGCCAGACCGGCCTTTTTAAGGGTTCCGGTTGGTTTAGGATTCAGAAAGTGAGGCCAGGTGTCGGCATCCGGTGTCCAAAATGAGGGATTCAAGCTTGGTCTTCTGCTGACTGTCAAAGGCGAGGGTGGCGCGCTTGACGCAGTGGAAATGGCCCGTGAGGCCGAAAGCCAAGGCTGGGACGGGGTCTGCTTTCGGGGTGGGCCAGGGGCCGGAGAGGCGGGTTTGCTGGCCGCAGCCGCGGCCGCGACGGTGACGGAGCGTCTTCGTCTTGGCGTTGAAATTTTGCCCGGGCCGACCCTTCACCCGCTCCGGCTAGCTGAAGATCTATCGATGGTCGACATTGCCTCGGCGGGACGTCTTGAGTGGATGCCCGGTGAATCCCCGATTTTGAGCAAGTCGGAACGGGACGAAGCCATCGAAATCGTGCTTGAAGCCTGGGCGGGAAAAGCTTTTTCCCACTCGGGAACTCGTTGGTCCTTTCCTAAATTAACGTGTGTGCCCACCCCAGAGCAGCGTCCATCACCGCCGGTCTGGTGCTCGTTGGGGAGTGCCTTGTTGATGCGAGGCTCCGGGCGGACCGGTTGCTGGCTTTCCCTTGATCAGGTGCCGGAGCCCGGCGAAAAGAGCGAAGCCTTGGCGGTGTGTGGGCGATGGGTCGAAACGGACAGCGGAGGAGCAGAGCTTCGTTTCGGGCCCTCGAGAGTGCCCTATGCGGACTGGGCAAGATCCTCGCTTCCTGCGCCCCGGTGGCTCTATATTGAGCAGGCCGCCGGGCGTCCGATGGGTCCTGGTGGGCCCATTCGTCAGCGCGCCCGCACATCCATCGTGGGCTGAAGACGTTGCGATTGGCGTGCGGGGCT
>JAQWNI010000118.1 GCA_029268645.1 Myxococcota bacterium | reverse complement strand
CAGGTCGAACATATTGTTATTCCCAGTCGGGCGACGCCAAGTTTATTGGAAGCGGGGATTGCCTTTCGGTCCCGTAGTGCGACGCGCGTTCGTCATGCTCGTGATTCTGCTCGGCGGTTCCTCCGCCGAGGCGGCGGCTCTTTCGCCCGTGGGCGATTGGGAGGCCATCGACGATGACGGCAAAACGCCGACCTCGATCGTTCGGATCTATGAGGAGGGCGATCGATTATCCGGCAAAATCGTCAAACTCCTGAGAAAAGACACCGATCCAAATGCTGTCTGCGAACTCTGCCCCGGTTCACTCAAAGATACGCCGGTGGTCGGTCTGCGTATTCTTTGGGGCATGAAGCCAAAGGATGGCCAGTGGGAGGGCGGGCGGATTCTCGATCCGGATACCGGTAAGGAATACAGCTGTCAGATGACTGTCGAGGGAGATCGTCTGAAGGTCCGTGGTTTCTTGGGCTTTTCTCTATTCGGGCGCACGCAGATCTGGAAGCGAGTCGAATCGCCGAGCTCGTAACATGGCTTGAAGGCGGATCGCGGTTCCGCCGACACCGTGGAAAGTGGATCGGCTGAACCACAGGGCCGGGATGCAGAGCCTGACCCGCTGATGCACACTCGGCATGGGAAACTCACCGGGGAGGCATCCGGCTTTTTCAATGAATCGCGGGGATCCGATCGACGTCCTGATTGTTGGGGCCGGGGCCTCCGGTGCGGCGGTGGCTTGGAGCTTGGCCGAGACCGGGATGCGAATCGTCTGCCTTGAGCAGGGCGGGTGGCCGAACCCCAGCGACTACCCCAGCACGCAGCGAGACGGAGAGCTCGCCCAATTTGGCCGGTATTCCTACAACCCCAATATCCGGGGACTTCCCGAGGACTACCCCATCAACGTCAGCGATTCGCCGATTTCGGTGGCGAACTTTAATGGCGTCGGTGGCGGGACGGTCCTCTATGCCGGGCACTTCCCCCGCTTTCATCCTTCGGACTTTCGCACGAAGACCCTAGATGGGGTCGGGGAAGATTGGCCCCTCGACTACCGGCGACTGGCCCCCTTTTATGCCGAGAACGACCAGATGGTGGGGGTCGCGGGATTAGACGGCGATCCGGCCTATCCCCCGAAGGCCGTGCAGTTGCCCCCGGTCCCGTTGGGCCTCGTGGGAGAGAAGCTTGCGGCTGGCTTCAATCAACTCGGTTGGCATTGGTGGCCGTCGGATAGCGCCATTGCGACGCGCCCCTATGGGGGGCGCGACCAGTGCGTCAACCTGGGACCGTGTATGAGTGGCTGTGCCCAAGGCGCCAAGTCGAGTACGGATCTAACCTATTGGCCAGCCGCCGAACGCGCGGGGGTCGAACTCTGGACTCATTGCCGCGTTCGCGAAGTCCTCGTCAACGAAGACGACATGGCGACGGGCGTGATTTACTTCGACCAAGACGGCAACGAGCAGCGTGCCTCGGCGGAAATTGTGATTCTGGCTTGCAACGGCGTTGGTACATCCCGCTTGCTGCTGAACTCGAAGTCAAACCGTTTTCCAGAAGGCTTGGTCAATCGCAGCGGCCTCGTTGGCAAAAACCTCATGCATCATCCCTACGGCTACGTGCAGGGCGTATTCGATGATCCTCTGGACAGCGATAAGGGCCCCGTGGGTTGTGCGGTCTGGAGCCAAGAGTTTTACGAGACTGACGCGCGGCGTGGCTTTATGCGGGGCTACACCCTGCAGTCGAGTCGTGGCTTTGGCCCGGTAGTGACCGCCATGGGGGGGCTTCAGAATGGCCGTGTCTCTTGGGGGTCGGACCACCACGAGACTTTCGGTGCCTACTTTAATCACATTGCGGCCTTCTCGGCGATCTGCGAGGACCTTCCGGAACTCCACAATACGGTCACCCTGGATCCCGAGCTAGTTGATTCCGATGGCATACCGGCGCCCAAGATCAACTACACGTTGAGCGAAAACAGCCAGAACATGCTGAGGCATGGCGTCGAGCGGGCTTCCGAGGTTCTTCGAGCCGCCGGGGCCCACGACATCGTTGTGCAGTCGCCGCTTGCTAACGCGGGCTGGCATTTGCTGGGCACGGCGCGCATGGGGGTCGAGGCTGAGTCTTCGGTGGTGAACGAATGGGGCCGGGCCCACGATGTCAAGAATCTCTTTATCGTTGACGGGAGCATTTTTGTCACGTCGGCGGCGGTGAATCCGACCCCCACAATCCAGGCGTTGGCGCTGTATATCGCTGACCAAATTAAGGGCCGCCTGGCCAACCTTTTTGACTGAACGGAAAGCCGATGAGTCAGAAACAAGATCCAAATTTTTCCGTCGCCCATCAAGGGTTTGACCGCGATCTTCTGCTGGCGGTGGTCGAGACGATCATTCCGTCGGGCCATCTCGAAAGAGCGATGCCAGCGGCCTCGGATTTGACGGAGTTTCGCAGCCTCGCTTCCGAGGAGGCTCTGGTCGTATATGGGCCGCTCCTCGATTGGATCGAGGCCTCCGATCAGGCACGCGGTTCGGTGCCCTTTGTTTCACTTGAGCGGGATCAGCGTGAAACGATTCTGCGAGAGATCGAAGAAGAGCGCCCGGATCTCATCAAGGGCGCCGTATTTCAGACCCTGATTCGGTACTACGGTGCTGATGAGGTCGCCGAGGGACTTGGGCTCGAGGCGCGAGCCCCGCATCCGGGAGGGTACAGTCTGAAGGAAACGGACTGGGCTCTCCTTGATCCGGTCAAACAAATGGATCCCCTTTACAGGAAGGCCGATGGGCCAGGAGATGAATCATGAAACTTGAAAGTGCTCGCGCCTACGCGATTCAAACGCCTCCCCCCAACCTGGGCGGCGTATTCTGGTTTTTTGTTCGGCTGGAGACCGACGACGGCCGGGTGGGATGGGGGGAGTGCGCCATCCTCTTCAGCATGTATGGATTGCATCGTTCCTTTTCGCAACTGGTGGAAGATAACTTCAACCGTTATCTAAAGGACCAGGATCCCCTCAATCGCGAAGCGCTGACCAAGCGCATGTATGAAGGCTTTACGAGCCAAAGCCCGGGATATTTTGCCTCGGGTGTGATCAGCGCCTTCGATATCGCGATGTGGGATATTTGCGGAAAGCACTTCGATGCACCGGTGTGCGACTTGCTCGGAGGCCGATACCGAGAGCGCATGCGGACCTACACCTACATCTACGCCAACCTCGCCGAGGGTTCGATGGCGTCCACCACCGGAGATTGGAGAGAAAACCCTAGTGGGGTCGCCGAGGCGGGCCGGAGATTGGTCGACGAGGGCTTTACGGGCTTGAAGCTCGATCCGATTGCCTATTCGGGGCCGGCGGCCCCTCGCGAGTTTCCTATGGCGGAGTACGACCAGGCGGAGCGAACCATCGAGCTGCTCCGCGAGGCCATCGGGACCGAGGCCGACATTCTGATCGGAACGCATGGGCAGATGACGCCCTCGGTGTCTCGGCGGCTAGCCAAGCGACTGGAAAAGTTCGACCCGCTTTGGTTGGAAGAGCCGTGTCCGCCTGAGAACGCCGAGGAAATGGCCCGAATTGCCGAGAGCACTTCGATTCCCATCGCGACCGGTGAACGGCTGGCCTTTGTGCACGACTTTCACAGGCTCTTCTCCGCGGGGGCCTGCCACTATGCCCAGCCGGATTTGGGCAGCTGCGGGGGCTTCACCGGCGCCCGTCAGATTGCGACCCTGGCGGAGGCCCACTACGTGCTTTTGGCACCCCATGTTTGGGGGGGGC
>JAQWNI010000117.1 GCA_029268645.1 Myxococcota bacterium | reverse complement strand
GAACGCGCCGGCCCGCTTCATTCTTCTTGGACGGCTCGCCTTCGGGGCTGATTTTTTCGGCGAGGACGACCAGCCGGGCCGCCCCGACTTGCACGCCCACTCGCCCTTTCCGGTCCGGTAGACTGAGCAAGACGCCTCTTTGCCCCGATGCGGTCCGTACGCGATCTCCGGTCCGCGCCTGGGCCCAGTTGACCGGTCTGAAATCAGGGTTCTTGGGGGGGTGAACCGGGAGGCCTCTCTCCTCGGCGTCCTGCCGGGCCTGTTCTTGAAGGTCGGCGAGGTCTTCCCGTGCGCGCGCCGCGCGCTGGGAGGTGGGACCGGCCTGGAGGTCTCGGATCACCCGGGCCACCTCGCCGTGGGCCTGCTTAAAAGCGGTCTCGAGATCGGAACGCATGCTTTGGTAAAGATCGTCTCTTCGCTCTTGGAGTCGCTCGAGTTTGCTCCGATATTCGTCTCGGACGGTCTCGCCCTCGACCTTCAGCGCCTTTGCCTGGCTTTGCTCCCGCTCGAGAGCCGCACGATGGGTCGACAATTCGGCCAGCATCCGCTCCAGTTGGCGATCCTCGCGGTTCTGCAACGCGTCGGCTCTCTCGAGTACCGCATTGGGCATCCCCATGCGCGCGGCCACCGAGGCCGCCGCGGAAGCCCCCGGCTCGCCGATTCGAAGGCGGTAGGTGGGGCCGAGGGTTGCAGCGTCAAACTCGACACTGGCATTGGCGAAGCGAGAATCAAGATCAGCCATTTCCTTGAGAAGTCCGAAGTGGGTCGTGGTCATGACCCGTGCGCCGGCATCGGCCAGTTGTTCGAGAATGGCCTGGGCCAAGGCGGCACCCTCACCTGGATCTGTGCCAGTGCCGATTTCATCCAGAATGACCAGCGAGTTTGGTCCGGCGTGACCGATGATCCGCGCCTGTCGTGCCATGTGGGCGGAGAAGGTCGAAAGACTGGCACCGATATCCTGTCCATCTCCAATGTCGGCGATTACAGTCTCGACGAGATCCACTCGTGCTCCGGCCTCGCAGGGCACGTGGAGCCCAGCACGGACGAGGAGAGCGGCCAGCGCTGTGGCCTTCAGCGTGACGGTTTTGCCTCCAGCGTTCGGGCCCGAGATAACAAGAACTTGGAAGTCGCGACCCAGATAAACGTCGTTGGGAACACACTCCGACGGGGCGATGAGCGGATGCCGAAGGCCAGGCAATTCAAAGATGCCCTCCTGACCCACGATGGGGGCACGGGCTTCCATGGCACGCGAGAGCGTGCCCCGGGCGAGTGCCTGGTCGATCCAGGTCAGGCTTTCGAGTCCGCTTCGAAGCGGAGAGGCTGAGGCGGCTACCTGCTGCGACAAGTCGAATAAGATGCGCTCAATTTCGCGTTGGATATCGAGTTCGGCACGTTTGAGTCGATTGTTTAGCTCGACTGATCCCTCGGGTTCGACAAAGAGCGTTGTTCCGGATCGTGAAGCATCGTGGACAATGCCCCGAATGCGGCCCCGTGCATCCGCCTTGACGGGCAGCACGTACCGATCGTTGCGCATCGTGTAGAAGCGATCGGAGAGATGATCGGCAATATCTGGGTTTTGTAGATATCGATCGAGTCGCCGTTTTAGATCCGCGTTCAGCTGAAGGACTTTTTGACGTGCTTCGGCCAGCGTCGGTGAGGCGGTATCTCGAATCTGCCCATCTTTATCAATGCAGTCGCCAATGCGTCGATCGAGATCTCCGGGGGTCTCGATGGTTGAAGCGCGCTGAGATAGGGCGGGTACGCGGAGCGCGCGGTCCGGGGCACACAGAAATTGGGATACGCTGCGAAGTGCTTCCGTGACGGTTCGGACGTCGAGAAGTTCCTCCGGGTCCAGTGTGACGCCGCGGACCACACGATCCAACAGGGTGCCGATGTCCGGAGTTCCACCCAGGGGAGGTGATTCTTCTCGATCGAGCAACGCTCGGGCCTCATCGGTCTCTTGCAGTCGCGCAACGACCGCAGAGGAGTCCTGTGGGAAGATCGTAATTTCACCCTGGTTGGAATTTTCGCTCGACATGATCTGCCCATCACGGAGGATCTCCGACCGAGCGCGCTCAGTTCGGCAAGCGTCAGCCAGCCTCGTGATGAGTTTTGGCCACTCCAGCGATTCGAGAGTCTCTTTTTCGACATAAAACGCCACTCACTCAGTGTAGCCCTAAGCGCTGCGGAGGTTTCTCATGGAACGAGTTGAATTGGCCGAAACCCATCAAGGTATGAATCAGTCCTCTACAGAATTCCCCACCGAGGCTCTCCTTGAGTCGGCCCGGGACCTCGATCGTCTGCCGACTTCCGAGGTGCTGCGTTTGATTCACGAAGAGGATGCTCGAGCGCATGCCGCTGTGGGTCGAGTCTTGCCCGCCATCGAGGAGGCGGTCGATGTTTTGGCGACTGCGATTTCCGGGGGAGGGCGTTGGTTCAATGTTGGCGCCGGAACGAGTGGTCGTCTCGGTGTTCTCGATGCCTCAGAAATGCCCCCGACTTTTGGTCTTGCTCCTCGTATCGTGCAAGGTGTGATCGCGGGGGGAGAGAGAGGTCTGCGTCACCCGGTGGAAGGTGCAGAAGATGAATCGGAAACGGCCATTTTCGAATTGCAGGAGCGGGGCTTGGCTTTGGGGGACGCGGTGGTTGCAATTTCAGCAAGTGGGCGCACCCCATTCGCCTTGGGGGCGTTTGAGGCGGCCCACGCGGTCGACGCGCGCCGGATCGCGATTACTTGCGATCCTCGCTCGCCCCTAGCAGAGGCGGCAGAGGTAGCGATTGCGCCGGAGGTTGGCCCCGAGGTCGTGGCGGGCTCAACCCGGATGAAGGGGGGCCTCGCCCAAAAGATGGTTCTCGCTGCCCTCTCGACTGCTGTTATGGTGAAGCTGGGTCGCGTTCGTGGGAACATGATGACCCACGTGACGCCGGTTTCCCGCAAGCTTCGCGGGCGAGCGGTCCGAATTGTCATGTCTCTGGGACAAGTCGACCGCTCTATGGCTCGAGAGATTCTCCGCGAGACCGACGGCTGTATTGAAGAGGCGCTTCAAAAAATCAAACGGTCCCCCATTTGATTTTTTACGGTGTCAGGTGCTTTCTGAAATGAAAGGACTGGGGCCGGGTCAGAACTTCGTATCCGAGGGTGGAAAGAGTCGTTCCCCGGCCCGAGTCTTTGACGCCTGTCCAAGCGAGACCTGGGTCGAGATAGTCGCAGCGATTCATAAAAACCGTTCCAGTCTGCAAACGCTGCCCGATCTGAAGAGCGCGGTCTTCGTCCGAGGTCCAGATCGAAGCGGTGAGTCCATACCGGCTGTCGTTCATCCGCTCGACGGCTTCAGCGTCTGAATCGACGGCCATGATTCCAACAACAGGTCCGAAGCTCTCCTCGGTCATCACCTGCATGCTGTGGTCGACGTCGACGAGTATTTGGGGTGCCAGGTAATTGCGCCTGAGGGCGTCTTTCTCAAAAGGCGCGGGATCGATTAGTGATCTCGCGCCGGCGGCGGTGGCGGCCTGAATTTGCCCACGAACGAAGTCAGCGGCTGATTCACGGACCATTGGTCCGAGCGTCGTGTCCGGGTCCCGGGGGTCACCGAGGCACTGAGTGAGCGCAGCGGCGACAACGGCTTCGATGAACTGTTTGGCGACGGTTCGGTGGACATAGATTCGCTCGATTCCGCAGCAACTCTGTCCTGCATTGAAAAACGCACCATCGGCCAGCTGTATGGCGGTTTCTGCCAGGCGCGCGTCGGGCGCGACATACGCAGGATCTTTGCCACCCAGCTCCAGCCCCGTTCCGATAAATCGTTCGGAGGCCGCCCCCTGGATCGCATGTCCCCCTTCGACAGATCCCGTGAAGGCGACAAAGTCGACACCAGGGCGGCGGACGAGATCGAGGGTGCTCGAATGGGACAGGTGAAGCGCCTGCAGGAGCCCACCGGGAAGACCGGCGCGATCGAAGACTTCAACGAATCGTTCGGAGCATAGGGGCGTTTGTGAGGAGTGTTTGAGAAGGACCGCATTGCCCGCTAGCAACGCCGGGACCACCGCGTTCACTGCGGTCAAGTACGGATAGTTCCACGGTGCGACAATAAAGACGACACCCAGAGGTGTTCGGCGAATAAATCGATTCAATCCCGGTTGGCTTTCGGGGACGACGTCTGCCAGGCCCGCAGGAGCGAGGGCGTTCATAGCCTCCGCCCGCTCGGTGAAGCCGGCGATTTCGCCCGGGGATTGCGAAAGGGGTCGGCCCATTTGATGGGTGATCTCCATTGCGACTTCGGACTTGAGAGACTGCATGGCTTGGATGGCGCTTTGTATCACATGCTGTCGATCTGAGAGGGCGGTCCGCGCCCATTCTTTCTGAGCGTTACGCGCATCGGTTAACGCATGCTGCACCTCGCCCTTTTCAAGCAGGGGGCGTTCAATGTAGAGAGATCCGTCGATCGGGGAAAAGCATTGCAAAATGCCAGAGGCTTCAGTGCGCATCTTTTGATCTTTCAGTCACTGGGCCTCGTGTTCGCTGACTGACTTCAAGGCTGACGAGTCGAGCGATGAAGATGGCGACAAAGAGTTGTCCGAGCACACTTTCGGCGCCAGAAAAGAGGCGGGCGAGAGGGTGAATCGGGGCCATATCTCCGTACCCGAGTGTTGTCATTGTGACGAGGCTGAAATACAGCATGGTCGCGTAGGCATCGGCTCCGACACCAACAGCAGTGCCGATGGGGACGTCTCCGAGGGTGTACGCGTCAGGCTCGATAATGGCGATGACGCCGTGGCCGAAGGTGAATGCAATCGCGATTAAGAGGTAGGCATTAATGCCGCCTAGGATCGTGTCCAATGTCACGGTTTCATGCCTAAGGACCGACTGAACAATGAGAACCGCAGTAAATCCGGTGCCGAGTCCGATGATGGAATAGCGGAGGACATCGTCGAGCCGGTGCGGAAGAAAGTCTGGGCCGAGCCAAGCCATGGCGGCCACGATTAAGACCGCGATCGACAGGAAGGTGAGTTCCCGGCTAGAGGCCGAAACATAGGTGTTGGCGATCAGAATGGAGAAAATGGAGAGGTAGAGGAAGACCTTCCCGGCACCCTCATCACTGACGAAGGGAGAAACGAAAATAAAGAAAAGAAGGGCCACCAATAAGCCGGAAAAGGGCCCTCGCTCTCTTCGGATTCTCAAGTTATCAGCCACGTTTGAATGCTCCGTTTAGCAGGATCGGCCGCCTTAGAGATCGAAATGTCGGCGAATCAGGGCAAGGTTGATGCGATCAGGCAGTAGTCTCTTCGCGAAGGGGACCAATCCGGCTTCGGCACCGGTTGTGTAGCGTGCGCGCGGGCGACGAGACTCGATGGCACGGACGATCTTGTCGGCGACTTTTTGTGGAGGCGGCGCGACGGTCAAAGAATCTCGAATGACCTTCTCGACACGGGCTAAGGCGGAGGCATAGGGGCTCGTCGAGGGGCTGGTCTCCCACGCCATGGAGTCATTAAAGGGGGTGCGGATATCCCCGGGTTCGATGAGGATGACGCGAACCCCATATGCGGCCATTTCGTTTGCGAGTGAAGCGGATAGGGCGTCGATTGCAGCTTTACTGGCCGAATAATGGGCTTGGAAAGGAATCGGCGCCCGGCCCGCCAAGGATCCGACGAGCAGAACTCGGCCAGCGCCCGCCTCGCGCATGAGCGGCAGCACGTTGCGAAGCACCCTCAGGGTGCCGAAGAAATTCGTCTCAAACTGTTTCTTCGCATCTTCGATCGCGACATCCTCGACCGCGCCAAAAATGCTCATGCCGGCGTTGCACACGACAGCATCGATTCCGCCGACTTGATTCACCAGTTCGCAAACGGATTC
>JAQWNI010000116.1 GCA_029268645.1 Myxococcota bacterium | reverse complement strand
GAGAGCATCATGATCATTGACTCAAGGGTTTCGTCGATTTGTGGAAAGAGACGCTCGCGCTTTCGAGCCCTTCGACCACCGCCCCCCATAATTCGCATCAAAACGTCCTGAGGAATCTTCGGATTTTCGAAGGCAAGGTCGCGTGCGGCCTCCCACATCTGTTTATGGCCACCTTGTTCTCCCCAGCCTGCCTCATCTCGGGCATGGGCTTCGAAGAGCCCCTGGCCCAAATGAGCGAGCGCCGTCCCTTCGATGGGCTCGACGAGGACCCGACTAAAATCCGGGAGTTTGACGTCACGGATCATTGCTCCAAAGCCTTCCACGACCGAGATCACCGTCAGCGTGCGGACAACGGGATCACGGACACCGTTTCGGCAGAGCAGGATGGCCTGATCGACATTGGGGTACTGGGGCGGAATCAAACCCTTGGAAACTTGAAGAAGCTCCCCACCAGATTCTTGAAGGGCAGCCTGCCAAGCAGCAATGGCCGGGAGTCGGTGCCGAGTGCGAGGGGACCGATACTGGCCCTCTTCGTCGAACCCCCCGTGGCAACGCACTCCATTGGCGATCAAGGGTTCCGAGTACTGCCCGTCATCGAGGAGCTCCTCGAAAGAGTAATCGGTTTGGGAATCCAAGTGCGAATTCAGGTCCTGGGTGGTGAGGGGGGTCTCGGGCATTTAAGTGGAACTCCTCTGGTGACTGCCTCGGACGGTGTTTTTTGCCTTGAGGCCCTTCGAACGACCGCCGTGGCGCGCTGGCCAAGAATAGCCGAGGCTCGGGGGCAAGAACGCGGGCGCTTGCCCCGGCGGGAAACCGAACCCCAGGAGTGCGACTCGATGACTTGGAATGCCGTCCATCTCTTTTTCCTTTTCGGCCTTGGCTTCGGCCTTCTCGCCTGCGGGTCCTCGCCCGAAGGCAGCGCATCGATGCCCCGGACCGACGCCGAAATCGTCTTTTTTGGGGAAGGAATCATGACCGTCGACCCGACGACTGAAGGCGCAGAGGCTGTGGTCGTTGTCGGAGATGAAATTGCGGCCGTGGGAAACCGGCCTTTTGGACAAGCCTGGGTCGGCCCCGAGACCCGAGTGGTCGAACTCGGCGAGAAGGCTCGGCTGCCGGGCTTCATCGACGCCCACGGCCATGCCGCGCTGGTGATGCAATTTTTACCCAAGGTGAATGTTTCCTCGCCGCCGGTCGGCCCGGCAAAAAGTATCGACGACATCGTTGACTTGCTCAAAGCGCATATCGAAGAAAAGCAGATCCCTCCGGGCGAGTGGGTGATCGGTTATGGCTACGATGATTCGTTGCTCGCCGAGAACAGGCATCCGACACGAGAAGATCTTGATCGCGCTTCCACGGACCATAAGATCGCCTTGGTCCATGTCTCTTTTCATTTGGGCACTTTTAACTCGACCGCTCTCAAAGCCAGTGGAGTCGACGCGGGTACACCCAACCCACCGGGCGGGGTGATCCGCAGGCAAGCTGACAGCCAAGAACCGAATGGCGTCATGGAGGAAGCAGCGGCAATGATGATTTTGCGGCCGGCGTTCGAGGCCGGTGCTGCTGAAAGATTCGCCCCTGATCTCCTCGCCGCACTCAACTATCACGCCGCAAATGGCATCACGACGGTCCAAGATGGAGCCAGCTCACTGCAATTTACGGAAGGCGTGCGACAGCTCGCAGCCGCGCAACCTTTGCCCATCGATCTTGTCGCTTATCCTCATAGCTTAGAAATCGCCAACCTCGACGACTTGGCAGAGTTGGGTTTCAGCCCATCCTATGAGAACGGATTTCGCATTGGGGGTGTGAAGTTTGTCTTGGACGGCTCGCCGCAAGGCCGTACAGCGTGGCTGACCCAGCCCTATGCGGAAGGTCCTCCCGGGGCCGGAGCGGACTATGTCGCCTACCCGATCGTTGACCCCCAGCACTACCTCGATTTCTCTAAACAGCTCATCCAGGCCGAAATTCCCTTCCTGGCTCACGCAAATGGAGATGCTGCGATCGATTTGATGATTGAAGGAGTCGACCAGGCGACGCCAAACGGAGAAAGGGATCATCGATCCGTAGTGATTCACGCGCAGCTCACGCGCGAAGACCAACTCGATGAAATAAAGCAGCTGGGAATCGTGCCCTCCTACTTCGCCGCTCACCCCTACTTTTGGGGGGATTGGCATCGGGTGAGTTTTGGCGATGAGCGGGCTTCGCAGATCAGCCCACTCCGCTCTACGCGAGATCGCGGCATCCCCTTCTCGATTCACAATGATGCGCCGGTGGTGCCCCCCGACATCCTGCGGTTGATTAAAATTGCGGTGCAACGCGAGACCCGGAGCGGACATGTGCTGGGCGCCGACCAGCGCATCAGCGTGGAGGACGCTGTCCACGCCGTCACTCTGGGCAGCGCATATCACTACTTTGAAGAAGACGAGAAGGGCTCGATCACGCCGGGTAAGCGGGCCGATCTCGTGGTCCTCTCAGAAGACCCACGCGCCGTGAAGCCCGAGGCCCTCGATGAGATCAATGTCGTCGAAACCATGGCCCGGGGGAAGACCGTCTACTCCTCAGCCTCGCCGTAAGGGGGGGAGATCGGCAAAATCCGCCTGAAGACACTGCCGGGACCACCCCAGGGCGGCTTGCATTGAATTTCCCCCGTGGGAACTCGATGGTCGCGGGTTCGGGAAATAGGACCGCTGAACTCGGCCTTGACAGAAGACCCCGCTGAGACCATATTCGAAACCGGAATCCGATTCCGATTTAGGAATAAAATGATGCCGCCGCCTGCCGCCCCCACATTGCAGTGGATTCGCCCGCCCCGGCAGGCGAGAACCCAAGAGACCCTTGAGCGACTGCTCGACGCCGCCGAGGCGCTTCTCGAAGAGAAGCATTTCGAGGATGTCCATATCGCCGAAATCGCCTCCCGTGCCCAAACATCGGTGGCGGCGTTCTATCGCCGCTTCAACGACAAAGAGGGCCTGCTGCACGCGCTCCACGAGCGTCTGTGCGAGGAGGCCTTTGCGACCGCCGACAGCGCACTGGCGCCGGAACGCTGGGAGGGCGCTGGGCTCCGAGCCATTCTTGACACGGTCGTCCCCTTTCTCATCAGCGTCTTTGAAGATCGACAAGCACTTGACTTGGCCGTTTATCAGCGAGGTTTGACCGATGAATCCATGCGCGAGCGTTCTCATCGACTGATTCGCTACGTGCTGGAGGGCCTCGGGGAATTGATCCTTGAGCGCCGAGAGGAAATCCTGCACGAACAACCCGAACAGGCAGTGTCTTTCGCCATGATGCAAACCGCCGCCACGTTGACCCATCTCTACACCGCGCGTTTTCGAGACGTGGGCACACCGAGAATGAACGACAAGCAAATCGCGGACGAAACCGTTCGGAGTTGCCTCGCGTATCTGATGACCGAACGCACAGTCTTTGCTCAATCCAATTTCAAAAACCAATCCGGAGAGTCACAATGAAAAGATTCATCGAACCCAACGAACTGGCTCGAGACAGCCGTTTTATTCGTCAAGACAACGCGATGGCGACCGTTCTCGCCTCGATGCCCGACGATGTCGACGCAATCGTGGCGGCCTTCGAGCAATTTTCACCCATGATCGAAGAATCCGTACGGGGCACAGCCGCCGAGGAGCTCTTTGAAGCCTATGGCCCTGCGTTCACTCTGGTCGTCCTCAACGAGCCCCTCGACCCCGATTCCGCCGCAGCCACCATGCGATTGATCCTCCGAATGCATGGCATTTTTGTAGGCGAACTGCAGGCCCTTGAAGGCGCAGCCCGCTCGCTGTGGGACTTCCCTGATGCACCTTGGGAATTCAAGATGAACATGGCGCGACAATGCTGGGACGAGGGTCGGCACGTCCAGATCTTCGAAAAGCTTCTAGAACACCTCGGGGGCCATGTCGGCATGTTTCCGGAGAGCACGTTCCTTTTCGAGGCGGCCTGCAGCGACGACCCGGCCATGCGAGTGGCCGGCGTCAATCGAGGACTTGAGGGATTGGCCTGCGATGTCTTTCGCGACATGATTCGTTATGCGGAAAAAACCGGCGATGAAGTCATGCAACAGGCCGTAGACTACGTCCTCGCCGACGAAATCACACATGTCCGATTTGGCAGTGAGTGGGTCAAAGAGTTCACCAAGGGCGATCCCGAACACCTCAAAAAAACGCAGGATTTCAGACGAGAAGTGGACAAGCAATTCAGCTTTGGGGGATCCCGTTCAGATCGTGAAGACGCTGCGATTCCGATCGCCTGGGAAGATCGCAAAGAGGCGGGCTTCTCTGAGGAAGAGTTGAAAGACTTGGCCGCGGTTTCCGCGGAAGGCCCCTCCAAGGAAACGTTGACACAAGCTGCCCAGATTCTCCGAGACCGATTCCACGCCAAGCGAAGCGGCGAAGGAGCCCCGTCATGAGCGAGCGCATGTATCCGGGCATGAGCCCAGACGAACGAACCACCTTCGCACCCTATTCAGCCTTCGATATCCCGGCGGATCTCCGCCAACTTCACGGCCGATACGACGTTGCTTCGGTGGCCAAGCGAGTCCGGAATTTTCGATACGCGGAAGAATGGATGATGATGATCATGGGGGGCTGGGTGGCGACCGTTCCTGAAGTCCCGGTCAAGACCGGGATCGGCAAGGTCATCTGGGAGGGGGCACAAGCCGCTGATGAATTCGGCAAACGGCTGCCCGAGCTTCGCTGCGGCCGCAAAGCCGTTGAAGCCTCCGAAGCCTCCAACGATGGCTTCGCCTCCTTTGTGCAGGCCGTCGCTGAGCCCGAGACCCCAGATCTCACCATTGAAAAATTGGTGGGCATTTTCGACGTCTTAAAGCCCCATATGGTCGAAATTTACGAAACCACGATGCGGGAAACGGATCAAATTTCCGATGCGCCCACCATCGAGATTCTTGAGACGGTGGTTCGAAAAACGCGCCGCCACATCGCATGGGGGCAAGAAGTGCTCGACCGCCTGTGCGATACGGAAGCCCTGCGCGAACGGCGCCGGGCGCGAGCCGATGAACTCTCCGAGCGGCTTGCAGCCAGTGGGGGGGTGACGGGCACCCTGGCTTCGGATCGCGGACAACTCAACTAAGCTCCGCCTCGGGCCGGTGGCGTAAATTCCGCTGCCCGCCCGAGGCGAGTGTCTTCTTGCGTCGGTCTCGGTGCGCGAACTGCCGAGCCAATCGGCCCTTGCCTCCTAGTGTTTTCTAAGAGCAGAAGATCACGCTCGGATTCAGGAGACTCGGTTGTCCATGCCCGACCCCGAAGAAATTAAACCCTCCTCGGCGCGAAAACGAATCATCTTCGGCGTGATTGTGATTGCGGTTTTGGCCGTTGGCGCGCAACAACTTCGTCAGCACCTGGACATTGAGTGGTCCGCCGAGTCGATCCAAGAGACTGTGGCTCGGGCCGGCGTCCTTGCACCACTCGGTTTCATTGCTCTGGTCTTGATTCGACAGCTTCTTGCCATTCCTTCGGTTTTAGTCCTCACCTCGGCGGGCTTGCTCTTCGGGGCACCTCTCGGGGCACTGATCGGGGGGGTCGGCATCAGTTTGAACGCTCTGCTGATCTTCGCCATGGCTCGCTTCATGGGGCGCGATTGGATCCTACCTCGAGTCGAGCGGCGCTATCCAGATTTTGAACGGCGCGCGATGGCCGCCGGACCCTTTCTGGTTTTTGTCATGACCGCCCATCCGATGGGCGTTTTGACTCCCATATACCTGGCTGCAGGAGTCACTCGAATGAAGCTTTGGGTCTTTCTCCTAAGCCTCATTCCAGCCGCATTATTCAGGGCCGGGTGTTACGCCTTCCTCGGCGCATATCTGCTTGAACCCGGTTCGCCTCGCTTCTGGTCTGCCATGGCGGTTTTGCTGATGGCCTCAATTTTACCCCTCGCCCACCCCGGATTTCGGCGGCGGCTGTTTGGACTGCGCTAAGTCGTTCGGTGCGAGCGAGTCCCCTCTTTTTGTGAAAGGTCGGCTGGCCCCTTCCTTGGCACGAACAAGAGGTATCCTGTCAACCTCAATGGCACAAACAAAAACAAACTGGCCACAGGGATCGGAAATCCATGGGTGACCTTTTTCGTCCACCGATCAAATTTGAGAACGTCCTCGAAAACCCATCGCTGGTTCGAACACTGATTGAAAAAAATGGCCCCTACTATCCCGTTCAGCGATATTTCAGCAACGCGGCGCAATATCGTGCCCTCGCCGGCTCCGAAGACTCCCCAATACTGATCGCGCCGAACTTTCGAGGAGATTGGGCGTATGAAGAACCCTTGATCGAGGGAATCGAGCCCATTCTGTACCACAAGGGCTTTCAAAAGGGTGCGGCAGAACTCTTCGATGCCGAGATTGTCCAGCCCTTCTCTGTTTACGCCAACATTACGTGGCAATTGCCATTCTCACAGGGAAATGGACATACCGACGTCCCCGAGTTTAGAGGCATCAACCGAACCGAGTATCCAACCCCCCTACTCAGCGTAATGGGTCATTCAAGACTTTTCGAAGCAGAACGCATTTCCATCGCCACCGCCGTAGCTTGGTTCTACAAAGGTGTGGATGGTGGCTTCACTTATTGGCCACAGGGACCAACTGCCCAACCCAAAGTTCACGAGGGCGCGATCTACAATACGGCTCTCGAAGCCGACAACGAGAGGATGTTTCATAGGGTTCGACCCGTTGGATCGCGAAAGGAAGGCATGTTGACTGAGCTCACACTGGACAGCCACCTCGCGTATCAAAGAGAAGACATCTGGCAAATCGTCGACCGTGATCAAACCCTTGCAGAGATGAGGTGGTCTGATCTGCGGATCAGTCTTTCCTGGAAAGCCCGAGTTTTTCCCGATCGCGCTGCTCTCGATCAATACGAGGATCACAGCAATGACTTAACGATCGAGGACGTCTTCATGCGATTTACACAAAACCTTGATCAGAAAGGCATTGCTTTCCCGGACACCGCGGATCCGATCCACGACGGAGAGCTGATGGATGTCCTTGCTCGCGCATACATGCGGACCCCCTCTGAATTTGATTCTGTCCCTGCCTGACGCCCCACCCAGTCCGGAGGACTAGTCTCCATGCCTCATCTCGTCGAGATCGATCTGGCCGAGGCGGGCCACACTGAGGTCGCGCGTCAAAAACGATTCCGGCAAAACCTTTTAGAGGGTTTGATGGAGACGGGTTTTGTTGGGCTCTCGGGGCACGGAATTTCCAGCGAATTGGTTGACGAGGCCCATTCGCTGTTTTCTGAATTCTTCGAGCAGCCCGCGGCAGAGAAGGCGCGGGTCGGCGGCGTATCCGGCGGACAGCGCGGCTTCACGCCCTTGGGGATCGAAACCGCCCGCCAAGCGATCACACCCGACTTGAAAGAGTTTTTTCACGTCGGCCCAGAGCACACATCGGAGTCTTTCCCGCACTCCCCCTATCCGGACAATGTCTGGCCCAACCGGCCAGCGGGGCTAAAGAGCGTGTCCCTCCAGCTCTATCGCGCCCTGGAGAATGTGGCGACCAAGCTGTTGGAAGAGATTGCGCTCGCCTTTGCGCTTCCGCGTGCCACTCTTTCGGAAATGATCTTCGAAGGAAACAGCATACTGCGGGCCGTTCACTATCCCCCAGTTCCAGAAACCGCTCATCCGCTCGCCATGCGGGCGGCGCCCCACGAAGACATCAACCTCATCACCTTACTCTGCGCGGCTTCAGGCGAGGGCCTGGAAATTTGCCTCCGCGATGGGGAATGGGTAGCCGCCGAGAGTCCCCCCGGGTCCCTTGTGGCTGACGTGGGCGACATGTTGGCCCGTATCACGAACGGCCGCCTCCCGGCGACCACGCATCGAGTTGTCGCCCGGGGTGAATCGGCCCGTCGCTCCCGCTATGCGCTTCCGTTCTTTGCCCACCCTCGCCCCGAATGCGATTTGAGCGTTCTGCCCGCTTTTGTACAGCCGGGAGACCAGCCCCGGTTTCCCCCGACCACTGCCGCCCGCTTTCTTGAGGAAAGGCTCCGGGAGATCGGTTTAATTTCCGAGTGAAGGAAGTCCTGCCATGCGTCCTACCCCGGTCGATCGCCCCGACGAAGGCTCTGAGGAGACCGAGAGCCGAGCCGAACTTTGGATTCTGCCTTACATCGAAGACTCGTCTTTGTGGCCAGTTCTGATCGTTGTCATGGCAGCCTCGGCTGCGTTTCTTACACCGGTCCTCTTTTATGCGGTCTATCACCTGAAGGTTCAGGCAATACTGGCTGCCCTTCTCCTGCTGTGGTTGACCGGCCGCGCGATCCGTTGGGAATGGCGCCTTAAAGGACGGCCGGGAGGCCTTGCTTTCGTCCTCACGATTGTCTGGTCGAGCGCAGTAGCGGCGGTGATCTACGGCCTCCGCAAAGGGTGGCTTTAGACTGCTTCCGGGGCATGGGATTCTGGTCTACGGACACGCCACTTGGCCTTGCAGCTCAGGCGGGTCCCTCAACTGTCCCCTAGGATGGGGAAGTGGAAGATGATTCATCAACGGAAAAGCACCAAAACGAACGGCCCTCGGGACCTCGAGCTTGGCTTGCCGAGTCGAAGGACCATCCCGTGGCTACGACTGCGCTCGTCTTGTGCATCGTCGCGGGGGCGATTCTCGCCGGCGTTTTTATGCCGGAGAGCATTAGCCCGCCACGACGCGTCATCGGCGGCGGAATCATGGGCGGTCTGTCTTGGCTGCTCGTCATGGTCGGGCGCCTGATCGACGGTTAATCCCAGATGAGGCAGAGCGAGCCCGAACTCAGCCTCTCGGACCGTCCAGTCCCACGGTCTGATCAGATCGTGCAGCTTCTTCTTCTTGCTCTTGAGCCAAGGTCCGCTTAACGAATAGCCCAACCACTACGGCCAGCATGAGTAACGGGAAGAACGTCATGAAGGCAGTCGTCCCGATGAAAGCCTTGCGACTTTCCTCCTGCTGACCACTCGTGCAGACCGTGCAGGCGTCCGCCAGTTCGGGCACGACGGTGAGGCCGAGCAAGACCGAGCCCGCAGCGAAAAGCAGAGTCCCGAAACGAAAAGGAACGAGAGAGCTATCTGCTTTGAACCAGCGGGCCTTCACAGGTACACCACGCCGTAGACAAAGGGCCAAACGCCCACAACGAACAGCCACAAGACCTCGGCCGCGCCAAACAGACTGGGCGACAAAAATCCACGCTCGAGTCGGATGCAGGCATAACCCAGCAAGATCAGAGCTCCAATCGCATGCAACGCATGGATGCCGACGATCACGTAGAAGAACCCGCCGAGAGTACTTGAGGTCATGGTGAGACCTTCAGCGATCAATTGCAGCCATTCGAACCCCTGAAACAAGATAAAAAAGGTGCCAAACCCCAAAGCGGCCCAGAGGGGGCGGCGCATGGCCTCCCGATCGCCCCGGCGAAAGGCGCGATGGGCCACAAGAATCAGTGCACCGCTAATCATCAGCATCACTGTGTTGAAGGCGGTCGCTTCAATCGGAAGCCGCGGTTGGTCGGGGGGAGGCCAGATCGGCGCTGAGGCCTTCACAATGGTGAACGCGCTAATAAAGCCGGCGAAAAGCATCGCTTCGGTCAGAACGAAGACGAGCATTCCAAACAGACCGTTCGAAATCATGCCCCGCGACGCCGGTCGAGCAGGCTCAAGATGGGAGCTACGCCGAGCGCTCACAGTCGCCACCGAGGATCAGTGTCCGCCCGAGCCATGTCCTTCAGGATCATGGGACGCATGATGAGCCGGGGGTGGGCTGTAAAGCCACATTTTGAGATTTTTCTTCCAGTTATCACCGCTGGATTCCATCACGTCGGGTGAGACGCCGGCGAAGAAAAGCATCATGAAAACGAGGCAAGTTGTCATGAGGTAAGAAATGAACTTCGGCGCTTCGTTGATGTGCATGAACTTTCGCGCCACCAACAGGGCTTTCACGCCCGCGATCCCAAAAGCAGTGATCAAAGTCACCACTTGAATCTCAAGCATAGGACCCAGGATGCTGACGGCCAGCAGCACCAACAAGATCAGATAGACCTTGCCATAGTTGTGCTCGTGTTCGTGTTCTTGCTCAGACATGTATTCCTACCTTGTCGCGCAAACCGCGTGGGTTTCCACGCCTTCGATCACTTGGCGATGTAGAGAAGGGGAAAAAGAAAGATCCAGACGATGTCGACGAAGTGCCAATAAATTCCGATCAACTCGACCCGGTGAAGCTCGAGACCCTTGGCAGCCTCGCGGGCAACGATGGCCATGATAAAGGCACCGGCAATCACGTGAAGGGCGTGGATCCCGGCAGCCGTGTAATAGAACGACCAGAAGGTATTCGATGTGATCGTGAAGCCGTGGCTGATCTCCGTGTACCACTCATAGCTCTTGATGGCGACAAACGTGGCCGCCCCGCCAATCGTGTACCAGAGATACCGAGCCGCCTTCTTGCCGTCGCCTTTTTCGGCTGCCGCATGAGCGCTGACCGCCAGAAAGCTTGAGGTCAGCAGAACGAACGTATTGGTGGCGCCGATAGCCGTATTCGTATTCGCCGCCTGCTCGGACCACGAGTCGTGGGACAGGCGGTACATGAGATACGAGGCGAGCAGTCCGCCAAAAATGACGATTTCTGATGCCACGACCCACCATACGGCGAGCAGTCCGGTGGGCATGCCTGAAGCGCTACGGGTGGTTGCGATGGGTCTCATTCGTTTTCCATGGCTGGAGTGGAAGCCGGTCTGTCCGAGACCGATTGCTCCAAGGAGCAATCAGGTCCCGATCAATTCGGCAGATGTTGGGGCCAGTAATCTTCTTCTCGATCGGGATGGCTGTACTCGTAAGGAGGTCGATAAACCGTCGGGAGCTCCGGCCAGTTTCCATGCGGGGGCGGAGAATCCGCCGACCATTCAAGGGTATTGGCCTTCCAGGGGTTCTTTCCGGCTTTGGGACCCCGGAACATACTGTTGATGAAGTTGTAGACCCAGACGAACTGGAATCCGAGCATCACGACCAGAGACATGGTTGCCAGAATCCGGAGCTGTTGAAGCTCCGGAGTGGCGAGGGCCGGGAAGTTCTGAAAGTCAAAAATCCGCCGATGCTGGCCCGCGGTCCCCAGAACGAAGAGCGGGATAAAAATGAAGTTGAAGGAAATAATCGAGCCCCAGAAGTGAATCTTGCCGAGGGTCTCGTTCATCATCCGGCCGAACATCTTCGGAAACCAGTAGGAAACGCCGGCAAATGTGCCGATGATGGCGATCGGATAAAAGGTGTAGTGGAAGTGGGCCAATACGAAGTAGGTGTCATGAAAATAGACGTCTGCCCCGCTCGCCCCGAGAAAGATCCCCGTGACGCCACCGATCAAGAATTCGCCGATAAAGGCCAAGGCCCAAAGCATCGGAGTCGCCAAGCGAATTGAGCCACCATAAAGGGTGGCGATATAGACGAACATCATCTCGGCAATCGGGATTGAAATCAGCAATGTGGTCAGGGTAAAGATATGAGCCATGCGCGGATCGATTCCCGCAATGAACTGATGGTGGGCCCAGACCGTAAAGCTCAGAACGCCGGTGCCCACTGCCGTATGAAGAACGGTTTTGTATGCAAACAGCTTCTTGCGGGCGAACACCGTGATGATTTCTGCTGTGATCCCCACGGCCGGCAACAGCACCACATAGACCTCAGGATGGCCGAAGAACCAGAATAGATGCTGCCAGAGGATCGGGTCTCCTCCGCGATTCGGGTCAAAGAAAGCGGTCCCTATTGTCTGGTCGAAGAAAAGCATGATGGCGCCCGCAATCAGCGGCCCAACTGAAACCATGAAGAGAATGCTCGCGATCACGATCATCCAGATCACCATCGGAATGTCATAGAGCTTCATCCCGGGGGCCCGGCTGTTCATGGCTGTCGTAATAAAGTTAATGCCGCCCAGAAGGAAGGCCACGAATTCGAGAGCGACAGCGAGGAGCCAAAGACTCGCCCCCGCTGGAGTGAGGTTGTATTGAGACTTCGCGGAAAGAGGTGGATAGGAGGTCCATGCTCCACCAAAACCCCCGCCCTCGACCAAGTAGGACGAAAGCAGGACCAAGGCGCTGATCAAGAAAATCTGATAGCTGAGTCGGTTGAGCTTGGGGAAGACCATGTCGTCCGCGCCCACCATCAGCGGGATCAAGTAGTTGCCAAATGCCGCGATCAGCACTGGCATCGCGACCCAGAAAATCATGATCGTGCCATGGTTGGTAATCAGTGCATTGTAGTTGGCCGGGGTAACGATGCCCCAAAGCGGAACACTTTCCCCAGGAAAAGCCAACTGCATCCGGAACACATAGGACATGAAGCCGCCAATCACGGCCATCAACATGCCAGTAAACATGTACTGCATGGCGATGATCTTGTGATCGGTTGACAGCAAATACTTACTGACGAAGCCTTGATCTTCGTGATGATGATCGCCGTGTGCGGGGTCCACCTCGTGGGGAATCGACTCAGCCATACCTACTCCTGAATTGCTCGAGTAGGCGCCGCCACGGCCGCGAGCCGAACCGGCGACTCGCCGGCGACCCAGGCAGCATGTTGCGCCTCGTTCTCAATAAAGATTCGCGCGCCCATCAGGCCGTGGCCGATGCCACAGATCTCGGCGCATTGGATGTCGTATTCCCCCTCGAGGGTCGGCTCAAACCAACCCGTGATCGTCCGGCCCGGAATGGCATCTTGTTTGAGCCTAAAAACCGGCACACTGAAATCGTGCAGCACGTCGACACTCTGCAGCTTGTAGTGGTACTTCACGCCCTTCTGGACGTGTAGTTCATTCACTGTTGCGATGTCGTCCGCCGTGTCGAGCTTGCCATCCGCTCCGGGGTGCTGAAATGTCCAAGTCCACTGCTGACCGACGACGCGAACCGTCTGCTCTGCTTCCGGCAGGTACTGCTTGATGTCGTACCAGACCTTCACCGCACCCACGATGATGAAGACATCACAGACCAGCACGAGCAAGTGCGGAATCGTAATCCATCGCTTCTGGTGCTTGAGTTCACCAGTGATGTATTCGGCCTCGGTGCCCGGGCGGGCTCGAAACCGAAAAATCAGCCACATGAAAGTGCCGAAACTCAGCACGAACCAAAACCCAACGAAGGCCCCGACCATATTGACGAGATCGTCGATGGATGAAGCGTATGTTGAGGCCTGCGGGAGATACCACTCTAACATTTGAACTCTTTCTGGTTGATCACGTTTCTGGGCTCTACTCTCAACTCAGAGGATAAAGAGAAACACGGCAGCGATGAACGCGCCTACGCCGGCCATGCTTATGTAAAAGATTCGCTGTGCGAGATCTTCGGGATCGTACGCCTTGGCCATCGGTTCATCCTCTTTAAGCGGGGTGATCGTTTCGTTCGGATGGGGGTCTTTCTAGACTAGAGGCCCCCAGCGTCTCCGATTCGGTCCTTCCCGGTGGACTTAGTTATTCAGGGTGTCGATGTAGGTCACCACGTCGACGATGGCTTGCTGATTGGGCAGAATATTGGACATTCCGCGCATCAGGACCGCGTTCGAGTTGGCGGGGTTTCCCCCGCGAATCCCTGCTTTGTATTTCTCCAAGGCGGTGACCAAATACCAGTCACTGGCATTCGCTAAGGCCGGTGCATTCTTTGCCTGGTCGCCCTCGCCTTCCGGGCCGTGGCAGGCCGCGCAGGTCTGGTAGTAGGTCTTCCCTGCCTCCAGATTGCCCCCAGCCACGGTCGGAGTCGGCCGGGCCCCCGGCATACTGGAGACGTAACTGGCCACGGCCGTAACGTCCTCATCCTTCTTTAACCATCTGGACATCGGATGCATCCGCATCCCGCCGACATCTTCGGGATGGGTACCCCGGGCGCCGCTGCGAAACATCTTCAGCTGAGATTCGATGTACCACTGATCCATTCCGGCAATGGCCGGGGCCAGGTAAACCTCGTTGCCCCCCCCATTGACGCCATGGCACTGAGCGCAAAGGCTGTAGAGCTGCTGACCCCGTGCGTCGTCCGCCGCCCAAGCAACGGAAACTCCGGCGACCCAGATCAGGAGGGCCATGCCAATCAGATAAGCGGTGCGGTTCAAAATCATTCTTGTTTCTCGGGACTTGCCTGGAATCCGGGTCGGAAGCCTCCGGCTGATTCCTAGGGTTGGAAGTGCGGCGAAAGAGTACATCCTCGCCCGATGGAAACCGACGCACGAGGTGCAGCGGATGGATGCGGCGCGAGCGCCCTCGATGAAACAGAAGGGATTACGGCGTCGAGATCCAAAGGTCAACATGTGACCCCGCCGGGGATTTAGCCCAAGCCGGCTACTGGCGTCAAGCCGACACGCCAGATCGGAAGGCCGTTTTTTTCGGCCCAATCTGCGCAACAAGCGGCGCCAATTTCTCCGTGTCAAATCCAAACAGATCGACCAAATTTCCCCCCAACATCGGCAAGAGCTCTTCTTCGGGCAGGTCCATAAAGGTTTCGAGGAGATGCTCAGCAGTTTTTGGCCATGTTCCCTCGGGGTGGGGGTAGTCGCTTCCCCAGGCCAAGTTGCCCACGCCAATCTCATATCGCATTTCCGCTTCGCGTCGGGGCATGCAGGAAGCACCGATCATAATGTTCCGGGCAAAATACTCGCTGGGCTTCATCGACATGTGGCTGGTGTAGTCCCCCAACTTGGCGCTGTAGGGGGTATCCGCATACCGAAAATCCAGCAGGCGGAGGTACTCCGGCACCCAAACGGCCGTCCCCTCGGTGAACATGACGCGCAAATCCGGAAAACGCTCGAAGACCCCGCCCCAGATCATCGCGGTCAACGGGCGCGCGAGGAACCAGCACACCTCGCTGATGTAAAAGCCGATCATGCCGGGATTATCTGCGTGGTAATCGTTCATGGGTGCAGGACCCGAGTGAAAGCTGGCCACCATGCCAAGTGCTTGGCATTCGGCCCAGAAGGGGTCGAACTTCGGGTGATCATAGCCCTCCAGCTTGCCCCACAAGACCGGCAGCATGCAGCCCTTGAGCCCGTTCTGCTTGGCCCAACGAAGTTCTTGAATGCCTTGGTCCACGTCCCAGAGCAAGGGGATAATCGCCATACCGGCTCGGCGCTCAGGCGCCATTTGGCACAATTCGGCCAGCCATCGATTGTGGGCCCGGGCTCCCGCCCACTGCAGTTCTGGTACAACCTCGTCGACAGGCAACGAAATACCGGCGCCAAAAGGTGGCATGTTCATCTCGGTGATGCCGTCGGGATAAATCACCTCACCCGCAATCCCATCGCGATCAAGCACCTTGAGGCGGGCGTCGCTGTCCCAGGCCCCAGTGAGGCCGTCTTCCTGCCCCCTCCTCCACTCTGTGTTGATATCGTCGACGAGAAACTTTTTAGCCGCCTCCTGGGTGGCTTCGATTTGGATCGGCAAGGCGACATCGAACGCATCACGGTACTTTGGATCCACGTAGTCCCGATACTGCTCAGGGGGTAGTCCGGCATGGCAATCAGAAGAGATCACGAGGTAACGATCCATCAATAGGTCCTCCAACGCTTGAGATCAGCTCTCAAGCGTTCTGACTATAGAATTGCTTGGTCCAACGTCTGAAGTCTCCAAGCATTTTATCCGCCTCGCAGAGCACCGGCTCTCGACGGTGAACCTTATGGGTCCAGATCCGCATGTCATCCCGGAGTCCCTTGGTGAGGGCATCGAACCACTCCTCTCCCGCCGTATCAACCATGTTCTTGGTGGCGGTCAGAGCCCATCGCGAGATGGCGTGGTAGCGGTCGATCGGGGATGTCGAGGAAAACATATAAAGGCCGGTCTCCGGAATTCCGCGACTTTCAACGCTGGACATGCCGATACACCACGTGTCCCTCAGCAATTCCATCTTGAAGGTGCCCCAGGGCGTCTCCTGCTCGGTGTGGCTCACCGCCGTAAAGAAGCGGCCCTCCGAATCGAAAACCAGCTCGGTTTCCGGGACATCGACGGCGGAGTGGACGACTTGAAAATGGACGGGATCGAGATTGTTCTCCGCCATATCTTGAACGTGCACCGGAACCTCGATTTCGAAAATTCGGGGCTCGGACCACGCTGGGTCACTGAATTGAGAGATTTCCGGCACCTCCCAATCCGGCGCAGCTTGCCGGTCGTGATGCCAGACGAAAATCATGCCGTTTCGCTCAACGGCTTCCCATTTTTGAACCCGCGCCTTCGGTGGAATCCGGTCACAGTAGGGAATCGCCACGCAGGCCCCGGTTTCGCCATCGTACTGCCAAGCGTGAAACGGGCAGCGGATGGTTTCACCTGAAACCCGGCCCCCTTCGGCCAAGTGTGCACCGAGGTGGGGGCAATAAGCGGAAAGCACTCGCGCACGGCCTGTCCTCGTGCGAAAAAGAACGAGTTCTTCAGCAAAGTAATGAACTCGCTTGACCTCTGCGGGTCCCAGCTCATGAGACCACGCCACCGCATACCAACCGTTCGGGATTCCCGGTGCGCTTTCGTCCTCAACCATTTAAAGTCCTCCGCTGCTCTTCGAGGCCGCCCGTACGCATCAGCGAGTGAGCGAGTCTGCGAGAAACCGAGCGGCCGCCTGTGCATTGTCGCGCAGTGGGTAGCCGTCGAGATTCGCCCAATTGAACATCAGCACGTAAAACGCCCCCATCAACATATCGGTCAGCGTGTCCGGAGGGTGCGCCTCAGTGAGATCGCCCTCTTCGAGACCATCTGCAATTAACCGACTGAAGCCCTCATGAAGTCGACGTGCCTGATCGTGCTCAGCGCCCCCCTCGTGGGCAACGTGAACCATCTCCGTCAACACTTCGCGCTGCATCGGCCCTGCCTGCTCCATGTTCTCGACAATTTGGTCGAAGAACAGCCGAATGCGATCGGCGGTCGAAGCCGTCTGCTTACGAACACTCTCGATATCCGCGATCAGCTCGCCAACTCCTTCATTGGCGAGCTCTCGCATCAGGTGTCGTTTAGACGGGAAATAATTAAAAAAAGTCTTCTCTGCGATGTCCGCCCGCTCGCAGATCTCCTGCACCCGAGTGGCTTCCACGCCCTGCGCGGCAAAACGCTCCCGAGCGACCTCAAGTAGGCGATTTCGCATCGCTCTTTTCCGTCGCTCTCGACGACCGATCTCGGAGACGGGCTGAGCCGGGGGGGCATCCATGGCGGGAGCGTACTTTTTATACAGCAGAGTGCAACTTTACAGTCTAATGAACTTTATTCAGACCCGATCCATCCACCCAGCGATAGGCCCCCGGGGCGACTTACTCGGTTTTTAGTTTTCTTTCGGGGCTTTTTTGATGGCCGACCAGCGGAACGGCGAGAGCTGCTGGGCCACCCAGCCCATGGGATAGCCGGGCAGGTCCGCTAAGCCGATCTCTTTTGGCGGCTCCCGGTCCGCCGGCAGATAGCGAGTCCCGAAGACCACATCCCAGATGATCAGGTTCTGGCCGTAGTTGCTGTTGGCTTCTCGAATCGTCTTGGAGTGATGCCAGCGATGGAGTTCGGCCATGCTGAAGATCCAATTCAGAGGACCGATCCGGATGGGCATATTGGCGTGCTGAAACACCCCATGGACCGCTGCGACCAAAAGCCAGAGGGAGAGCACCTCAATGCTGGCCCCCAGCGCCGCCAAGGGCACGGTGGCGACAAAATTGACCATCAGGATATCGACCGGGTGGAAACGGGCGGCATTGAGCCAGTAGAGCCGCGGGGCGCTGTGATGGAGGGCGTGGAAACGCCACAGGCCATCCC
>JAQWNI010000115.1 GCA_029268645.1 Myxococcota bacterium | reverse complement strand
TGCTTGGGTCTGTCCCCAACGTGTGGATAGACCGCGCGCGATGATCGAGATCTGCTGGTCGGTGAGTGTGCCCCCGGATTCGATTGCGAAAGCGGGCATGGTTGTGCCCTGCACTCCGTTGCGGGTGATCTCTTCGATATGGACTGGGGCAGCTAGAGCGAGATACATCGGATCCGCAAGGGGAACCGCCGGGCCCTGGGTCCCCTCCGCACCATGGCAGCCTGAGCAGTTCATCGAATAGAGGGTGTTGAAATCGGTGACCTCCGTTGGCCGGACATAGCGGTTCGCAGGGTCGGGTTTTCCGGGCAAGCCGTCACAGCCCCAGAGAGTGACGAGCAGGCACAGAAGGGTCAGCCGATTAAAGATCACGAATGATCCTCCGGGTGGCCTTGGGCAGGCGTTGCTTCGAGGCCCGCTCGCCCGGACAGTGTGTAGGATTGGAGGGTTCGAACGGGTGTGCTCCGAGAGACAACCTCACCCGCCACCAGACCGAAGGCGATCTGGGAAGCGATAAACCAACCCCAGCTCACCGCCCCAGCGCCGTCGGGCGTCACGAGCCCAACGGCCGCCCAGCCTGCGGCGGTCCACACTATGGGGGCGACAATGCCTCCCCATAAGCGAGGATGACCGGGGAGCATCGGGAGAACCGACGAATAGACGATCCCGATGAGTAACGAGAGGGCGATGTGGACACCGAGCGCCGCCACCATGATTCCAGGGTGAAAGCTGAGCATGTCAGGGGGGGGCGAGGCACCGAAGAGTGGCATCACGATGGAGGCGAAACCGTTGAAAGCGGCCCAGACGGAGCCCGCAGCTACCAAGCCATGAATTCCTCCAACCACCGCCATCGCGATTCCGCCGGCAATCCCGGCTCGGAGGCCCGTGGCATAAGGGTGGTACTCAAGCGGAAGGCGAACGCGGTGTCCGTCTTCCCCAACCACGAGGTGTTCAACGGAGGCTGGCTGCGGGGTGATTTCGGGTGCCCGTTCGCTCAATGGTTGAACCGGGACTGGCTCGATGTGTTCCCGAGGCAGCATTTCTCGCCACCACCCGTGGGCTCCGAGAACGGCAATGACTGCGCCCACGTAGGCAAAAATGACGTTGGTGACCAGACTCGCCAGAAGCAGGACTAAGCCGAAAGCAAAGAAGAGCGGTGCGGCGGTGGAGGCCGGAAGGCTCAAACTTTCTTTTTCTTCGTTTTCTGTCATCCGTGTCTTCCTTGTCCCTAGGTCCCGATGATGTAGACGACTGAGAACACAACGATCCAGACGGCATCCACGAAATGCCAGTACCAAGTGACCATTTCGACTCGCTCCGCGTGTTCGGAACGGACTGCTCCGGCGACGAGCAGGCAGAAGATCAGCGAGAGCATGCATAGGCCGACAATGACGTGGGCCGCGTGAAAGCCAACCAAGGAGTAGAAGGTCGTTCCAAAAAGGTTCGTCCTAATCGTGAGGCCGTGGTCAACGATGAGCCCGTACCACTCGACCGCAGTGAATGCGATGAAGCTTGCGCCGAGGCCAATCGTGATGGCAAGGACCAAGACCGCCAGCCAGCGGTGTGAACGCGCGATGAAGCGGACAGCCAAGCCCGCAGTGATGCTGCTTGAGAGCAGGCAGGCTGTTGCGAGATAGGGAAAAGAAAGAACTTCAGAGGGCTGCGGGCCATGCCCGCTTTTTCCGATGTAGAACAGGTAGGCCACGACAAAAATGCTGAAAAACATGCTCTCGCCAAAAATCAGGCAGAGCATGCCGACGCGTCCGCGGTTCCAAGTTCCCATATCGATCGGCTCAACGGCTGATTGGTTCATACTCATCCCCTACTCGTGCTCCCAATCAGGGTCTTCGGGGTGCTTCAGGTCCCAGAGAGGTCTGCGGCTACGAACTTCCGGAAGGCTGAGGAAGTTGTATTCAGGCGGCGGGGATGAGGTGGACCATTCCAGGGTCCAGGCATCCCAGGGATCTGGTCCTGCCGGTTTTTTCTGCCTAAAGGCCATGAAGATGGCCAGCAAGAAAAACGCGACACCGAGGCCCTGCAGTACGACGCCGGCTGAGGTAATGGCATTCCAAATTGCCCACCCTCTGTCTGGCTCGTAAGTGTAAATCCGCCGAGGCATTCCCAGGAGGCCCTGGATATGCATGGTGGTAAAGGTCAAATGAAATCCGATGAAGAAGAGCACGAAATGCCACAGGCCAAGCCGTTCGCTCATCATCCAACCGAACATTTTCGGAAACCAGAAGTAGCAAGCGCCAAACACGGTAAAGAGCAAGCCGCCGATGAGGACGTAGTGAAAATGAGCGACGACAAAGTAGGAGTCGCTGAGCTGCCATGTGAAGGGAGCTCCGGAGAGCATGATCCCCGTTAGCCCCGCGAGCAAAAACTGTCCGATGAAGGCGATGGCGAAAAGCATGGGGACTCTGAATCGGATCTTTCCTCCGTACATCGTCGCGATCCAATTAAAGAGCTTGATGCCGGTTGGAATTCCAACCACCATGGTGATGATGGCGAACCAGATGTCGAGTCCTCGGCCCATGCCGACAGTAAACATGTGGTGAGCCCAAACTCCGACTGCAACGAGGCCGATGCAAATACTTGCGGCCACCATGGTTACGTAACCAAAAATGACTTTTCGAGAAAAGACCGGGATAATTTCCGATGCATAAGCGAAACCGGGAACGATGAGAATATAGACTTCAGGGTGCCCGAAAAACCAGAAGAAGTGCTGCCAGAGGACAGCATCTCCGCCTGCTTGCGTGTCGAAGAAGTGAGCGCCCAGGAAGCGGTCAAAAAGAAGCATGACTTGAGCGGCTGTGAGGACGGGGAGCGCGAGTAGCATGAGGAAGGAAACGACCAGCATCATCCAGACGAAGAGGGGGATGCGCCGCATCGTCATGCCGGGGCAGCGCATGGTTAAAGTCGTAGTGAGCATATTGATCGCGCCGGACATGCTGCCGAAGCCGCTAATCAAGATCCCCAGAATCCAGTAATCGGTGGCATTGCCTCGGGAGAATGCTCGACCCGTGAGAGGCGAGTAGGCGAACCACCCGACATCGGGAGCTGTGCCTGCACCATAGAGCCCCATGCTGGCGAAGTAACTCATGTAGAGCACGATGCCGCCAAAGAAGAACATCCAGAATCCCCAGGCATTGAGCCGAGGGAAGGCCATGTCCCGAGCGCCGATCATTAGTGGGATCAGGTAGTTGCCGAAGCCCGTCACGATCGGCATGCCGACCAAAAAGACCATGGTGGTGCCGTGCATGGTAAAGAGGCGGTTGAACTCCGCGGGCTCGACCAAGTCGTTTGCAGGGATGGCCAATTGAGCGCGCATGGCCGTGGCTTCGAGCCCACCGAGAATAAAGAAGAAGAGGCCGCTAAAAATATAAAGAACGCCCAGCCTTTTGTGGTCAACCGTCGAAACCCACTCGTGCATATGGTCTAACCAGGTTCGATCGACGTCCTTCGGAACCGTCGACACGCTCAATCCCTCACTGGATGCCATTTTGGGCCGCTCCTTCTTTGGGTCACTTGAGCGTCGTCAGATAATCGGCGACGAGTTCTATTTTTTGAGGACTGAGCTTCATCGCAGGCATTCTTGCACCCGGCTTGAAGTGGTCGGGGTTTGTGATCCATGCAATGAGATTCTCGCGGTTGTTGGCTGCCGCACCCGCTCCGATTGTGGTTCGGCTCATAAGATGAGTGAGGTCGGGGCCAAATTGGCCGATCTCGGTGACGCCACGAACTGTATGGCAATTGACGCAGGCGGTTTGCTCGAAGGTTTCTCGACCCAGGTCCACGGAGGCGACCCGAGTGGCCAACTGCTGTTGTTCGGCTGCCCATCGTTCAAAGTCAGGCTGCGTGTGAACAAATACCCGTAGCAGCATGTGGGCATGTTGAGTTCCGCAGTATTCGGCGCACTGCCCGACGTAGAGGCCTGTTTCGTGCGGATGCATCCACATCTGATTGGTGCGGTTGGGGATCAGGTCGGTTTTACCTGACAGCTGGGGAACCCAGAAACTGTGGATGACGTCCTCGCTGTGCAGGGTCAAAAAGGCAGTTTGGTCGACGGGGATATGAAGCTCGTTGGCTGTGATGAAATCGTAGCCTTCGTATTGCAGTTCCCACCACCACTGATGCCCAATGACCCGGATTCCAAGGCTGCCTTCCGGTGGATCCGTTTTGTCGAGAGCAACAATTCGCCCTGCGGTAATGAGCCCGAGGATGATCACAATGAGAACCGGTGTGATGGTCCAAGCCAGCTCAAGTTGTTCGCTCCCGTAGATCTGGGCGGGCTCAGTCGTCTCGTCGCCTGCCTTAGCCCGATACCGAATGATCGTATAGATGAGCAGTCCGAAGACGATGAAAAAGATCGCCGCGCAGATCCAGATAATCAGGAGCCCGAAGTCCATGATGGCGTGGGCAGGCTCGGAGACGGGCTCAAAAGGTGTGGGTGTTTGGATTACTTCAGCAGCGAAGGCCTTGGCGGCAACGGCGGAGAGCGCAAGGAAGGATAAAAAAGCAGTGATTCCGGCGATGCCAATGCTCAGGAGTCCTCCCTTGATTCGGAACGAGGCTGATCCCACGCCGACTCCTCCTCTCTTTCCCTCGTTAGCTTGGAGCAAAACCTAAAAACCTAAAAGACGTTGGCTCGGAATTCGTCGCGCCACTGTTTCCAAATGCCGTGGTCACCCTTGAGCCCCAGCAGAGCCTCTTTGACCTTTGATATGCCAAAACCGTAGCCCTCTTGCACACTGATATGCGGTGGCATGGAAAGCTCGCCGGCGCTCACGATGGCATCGATAATAAAGGGTTTGTCTGAGGCGATCGCCTGATCGATGGCGGGCATGATGTCGGCGGCATGCTCGACCCGAACACCTTCGCCACCACACGCGCGGGCATAATCGGCAAAATTGGGGTTCAGAAGACCCGTTGCGTCGGGAAAGGTCGGCAGGCCGGCCACTTCCATTTCCATCTTGACGAAGCTGAATTCGCTGTTGTTGAAGACAATGACCTTAATGGGCCAGTTGAATCGGACCGCGGTCACGAAATCGTTCATCGACATACCGAAACCGCCATCTCCGCAGAGCGTCCAGATTTGTCGGGTCGGGTCGAGGGCCGCGGCGCCCAGGGCGACGGGAAGGCCAGCACCGAGAGATCCGTGGTTGAAGGAGCCAACCATCCGGCGCCCGCCTCGCATGCGCATTTGGCGGGCGAGCCAGATCGTACATTCGCCGACATCCACGGCGAAGAGGGCGTCATCGTCGGCTCGGTCGGAAATTGCGCGGGCGAAGAGTTGGGGATGCAGGGGCTCGTCGGTCCTCGACAGGCTCGACTGCTTGTCCATTTGGGTCATCCATTTGTCGCGCAGGTGACCGAGATGATGGAGGAATTTTCCGCTTTCCTTTGAAAGAATCAACGGGTCGAGGGCTTCGAGCGTTTCTTTGATCCCGCCCACCAGCCCGAGGGTCACTGGGGCCCTGCGGCCAATGTGATCCACTTTGTGATCGACTTGGATGATTTCGATCCCTCCGGGGAGAAACTCATCGTAGGGGAAATCCGTTCCCAGCATGACGAGGACATCGCAATCGAGCACGGCGTGGTATCCGCCAGGATTCCCGATCAAGCCCGTCATTCCAATTACGCCCTCATCGTCATAATCGAAGATGTCCTTGGCGCGAAGAGTATGGACGATGGCGGCGCCAACGCGTTGGGCGAGACTCACCACTTCATCTTTGCAGCCTCGGCACCCGATGCCGCAAAAGAAGGTGACTCGTTTGCCTTGGGCGATGATTTCGGCAGCGCGCTCGAGGGCGGCTTTTTCTGGAACCAAGGTCGAAGCCGTCTCAACGATGGGACGTTGGAAATGCTGGCTGGGCACTTCAGCGCCGATCACGTCTGAAGGGATTTCGATCCGGACCACCATGCGCTCCGCCAGCGCTTTCTGTACTGCAATTTCCGCCATTCGCGGCATCTGGGCGGCTGTCTCGATTTGGGCCTGATACCCGCAGATGTCGTCGAACATTTTGGCGAGGTCAATTTCTTTATGAAAATCGCTGCCCCGCTGAGATCGCGGGACTTGGCCCGTGATGGCCACGACCGCCCCGCCTTCCTTCTTGGCGTTATAGAGCCCATTGACGAGGTGCAAGGCTCCGGGGCCGGTTGTGCCAGCACACACCCCGATCCGCCCGGTAATCTCCGACTGAGCGAAAGCGGCGTATCCCGCGTGTTCCTCGTGACGCACTCCGATCCATCGGAAACGGTCGTCTTGTCGGATTCCCTCGACGAGCGGATTGAGCGCATCACCGGTGACGCCAAAGATGTCCTGGGCTCCCACTGATGCGAGCACTTCCAGCAGACTCTCCGCCACGTTCTGCGCCATACCATCCGCTCCTCACTACCGGCTTCAGTGGACTGTAGGCGAATTTGGCTCCGGATACAGACCGGGGGACCGTGTATTTTTCGGAGCGTCTCGTGCGATGCAGGCCACTCAGAACGCTCCTCGGCCGGAAAACAGTCGATTTTGGTTGGCCGCCTAGGGCTCGATAGCCCTTCGTCTCGCCCCTCGAACCGGGGGGGAAGCGTTTCGGCTGTCGGCTGGATGACACCTGAGTCGGTTTCCACGGGGGGCTCTCAGACCCCTCTGGTCTCAGGCAGATGATTCCAGCAGGGCCACCCGCCCGCTGGCGACATCGTACATCGCCCCGACCATTCGGATCTGGCCCTCGGCTTCCAGCGAGCGAAGGACTTCGCTCTGTTCTCGGATCAGGGCGAGGCTGCGATGGACATTGGCCTCGGCGACGGCCTGAACAAACTCTCCATTGGACGAGGTTCGGTCGCCCGGGGTGGTCGTGGCCTCGACGGCGGGTCTGATCTTTGCGAGGAGCGGGGTCAGGTTTCCGAGCTTCACGTCGTCGCAGGCGCCTTTGACCGCCCCGCAGGCGCTGTGGCCCAAGACCATGATCAGGCGGGCGCCGGCCACTTGGCACGCAAACTCCATGCTGCCCAGGATGTCTTCGTTCACCACGTTCCCGGCCACGCGGGCACTAAAGAGGTCGCCGATGCCGGCATCGAAGATGAGTTCGGTGGAGGCTCTCGAATCGATACAGCCGAGAAGGCAGGCGAAGGGCCATTGGCCACCCTGGGTTTCGCTGACTTGTTGGAGCAGGTCACACTGCTCGCGGGCGTTCTCTGTAAAACGTCGATTGCCCTCGATGAGCTTTGTTAAAGCCTGATCGGGCGTCATGGATGATTGGCTGTCGGCGTTCTGCGTGATCGTCTTGCTCATGGTTGAACGGTCTCCGTATCGATCGATTCATCCCGGATTCGGGCTCGATAGAAAGAAGGTGAAGTCTATTCTCGCCGGGTTTGAATTCTCTCGACGCGAATGTCTCGATTGGCTGCATTGTTTTCGAAGTCGTCGATGATTTCTGTGACATCGTGATCGACAAACAGGGATTGAGATTCCTCGATCGCGACAGCCGATCCATTCGGGATTTCCTTCAATGCTTGTAGAATCGCCGCACGATTCAGGAATGTGACTTGTTCCGCGAGCCGGATGACGAATCTTCGCCGTCCATCCTCTTTCGTTTCAAGGATCTGCATGAAATGAGAGTTCATGTAGTGAGATCGCAGAATTGAGAAAAGAGCGGCAACCATTCCTAGTCCTATTCCGGTGAGCAGGTCTGTAAAGACAATGGCGGAAACCGTGATCGCGAAGGGAAGGAATTGGTCCCAGCCAAGCGCGAACATTTGCTGCCAGAGGGAAGGCCGGGCGAGTTTGAAACCGACGACAAAAAGAATGCTCGCCAGGGCGGCGAGTGGGATCATGTTAAGAATCGTCGGCAGAAGTATCACGAAGATCAAAATCAGTAAACCGTGAAGAATCGACGAAAGCTTGGTTCGTCCACCGGATTGGATGTTGGCCGAGCTTCGAACGATGACCTGAGTGACAGGGAGTCCCCCAATCGCGCCAGAGGCCATGTTTCCGATGCCTTGGGCCACGAGCTCTCGATTGGTCGGGGTGACGCGCTTCTGGGGGTCGAGCTTGTCCGTGGCTTCGACGCAAAGCAGCGTTTCAAGGCTGGCGACCACGGCAATCGTGAGTGCGGTCGTCCAGACGGCTGGATTGGCGATCTGCCCCCAATTGGGAAAACGAAGTAATTCGAGGGCATCAGCCGGGCTAGTTGCCACCGGGACCGTGACGAGATGGGTTGCTTCTAGGGCGAGGGTCGGGGCAAAATTCGAGGTCCACCACTGGAAAAGGATTCCCAAGGCGACCGCGACCAGAGGCCCCGGAATGATCTGAAAAATGGGGTTCCTCTTTACCAGGACGGTCTCCCAGAGGATCAGGATGGCCAAGCACGAAAGAGAAACGATGATGGCGCTCTCAGAGAAGTCGCCGAGCATGGTCCCGAGGGAACTGAAGGTGGTGTCGCCGTCGGGTTGAACGAAGCCGAAGTCTCCCTCCGGGTCGGAGTCATGGCCAAAGGCATGGGGCACTTGCTTCAAGATGATCAGAATCCCGATGCCGGCGAGCATCCCCTTGATGACGGACGAGGGGAAGAAGTAAGCCAGAACACCGGCGCGGGCGGCGCCTAGGCCAATCTGAAAGAGGCCCGCGAGGACAACGGCGACCAGAAAAGTTTCAAATTCCCCCAGGCTCTCGATGGCGTGGAGGACGATGACCGCCAGCCCGGCTGCGGGGCCAGAAACGCCCAAGGGCGATCTGCTGAGGGAGCCAACGAGAATGCCGCCAATGATGCCCGCGACGAGTCCGGCGAAAAGAGGTGCTCCGCTCGCAAGGGCAATCCCGAGGCAAAGCGGAACGGCCACGAAAAAAACGACCACGCTAGCGGGAAGGTCTTGTTTTAAGTCCTGTTTAGTGCTCGGCTCCATGATCCTCTCAAATTGCGGAAACTCGGTTCCAGCTTGGTTCAGGGCAAACCCTGCCGGGGTTCGCATTCACGATCGATTCGGGCAGCCACGCTCGCCCAACTCCGAGACAGAGAATATTTGAGCGATACCTCACGGGCAACTCTTGCCTTTCCCGTGAAGTTTTTCTACGGCGCCTCAGGCTTTTCGGCCGGATCGTATGTTTTTCGAACACGACGAAAAAACACGAAGGGGAGAAGCAGGGTCACGAGGAGTACACCGATCAACATGGCCTTGGCGCCCCGTGCGTGGAGGCCGTTGAGAACCACCTGGATTTGAGGATTGTAATCAAGCGGTACGGTCAGCACTTGATTTTCTCTGGCATAGCGTTCGTAATGGCCAAGCATGTCTTGGAGTCGAGCAGGTTCACGGGCGGCGAGATCATGGCTTTCGCCGGGGTCCTTGGCGATATTGTAGAGGTGCCAAAGGCCGTCGCCGGCGGGGCCGCGGTTAAAAACGATTTTGTAATCCCCTCGAAAAAGCGCCGCGTTCCCAGCGAGTTCATATCCGATGGGTTCATTCTCGGGGTGGACGGTGCCATCGGGATTGGACCCGAGTGGCAGCAGGCTGTGCCCCTGCATCGGTTCCACCGCCCGTCCGCCGGTGTAAAGACCGGGGGCCGGGGTACCCGTGAGGTCAAGAATCGTGGGAGCGAGATCGCTGACGTAGGTCAGCGCGTGGGTGGTTACGCCTTTCCAGCCGAGAGGCTCTCCCGTGATGATCAGCGGAACGCGCATCCCGCCTTCTCCTGCGTAGAATTTGTAGAAGGCGAGAGGGGAAACCGCCGCGCTCGCAAAGCTTGGAGGGATGGCGTTAAAGCTGCCTTTTAACCCGAGAGTTTCGTAATCGGCTTGATAGCCTTGGGGGGAAAGCGCGAGGTTTGAGAGGAGTCCTGCTTGGTCGGC
>JAQWNI010000114.1 GCA_029268645.1 Myxococcota bacterium | reverse complement strand
GCACACCGCTCTGCTGGCTCTTGAAGCCCGCAACAAGCTCCATTTGCTCATCACCCAGACCGTCGACGGACTCCACCATGCCGCCGGCAGCGATCCCGAGCGGATCGTCGAAATCCATGGCTCTCTGCGAGAAGTCATGTGTCTCGATTGCGACGAGCGGGCCCCCATTGAACGGGCCTTCGAGCGGGTTCGAGCCGGAGAAGAAGACCCAGCCTGCCGAAGTTGCGGGGGCATCCTGAAGTCCGCCACGATTTCTTTCGGTCAGGGGCTCGTGGAAGCCGATCTCGATCGGGCGGGTCAGGCCGCCGCCGAATGCGATCTGATGCTCGCCGTCGGATCGACGCTCGGGGTCTATCCCATTGCCGCTGTAGTCCCCGCCGCAGCGGAGCACGGAGCTCGAATTGTCATCGTCAACGGCGACCCCACCGAGATGGACCACCTCGCCGACGCGACGCTCCGGGGATCGATTAGCGAGATTCTGCCCCAGCTCCTCGAAGTCGACGACGGACTATCCTGAAGGGCGTTGCGCGGCAGCCGGACGCGTTTGACTCAGAATCGTTCCGGCCGCACAAAGGCGTCCGCTCCACCGTCGATGTACCAGATCGCGCCGTGCACGAATCCCGTATCGGGACCCAGCAGATACTCAATCGTCCCGGCCACCTCACTGGGCTGACCCATGCGACCAATCGGGATCTTGAAGGCGCGGATCGCCGCGCCATCCGGAGTCTCCAACGCCCCTTCGAGCAAGGGCGTCACAATCGGCCCCGGCGCCACGGCATTTAAGCGAACCCCGGCTTCCCCCCACGCCAGAGTCCGGCGCCGCACCGCCTGGCCCACGGCGTTCTTGCTCATCATATACACCTGCTGGCCCGAAAAATCGTTCTCGGCCAGACGCGCCACGGCCTCGACGTCGCCATCCAACATCGCCACCACCAGCGGCGATGCACCGGTATCCGGTGCCAACTGAGCGCTGTTGGAACAGATCACCACCGCAGCCGGGTCCTGTCCTTTCTGAAGAGCCGGCAGTAAGCCATCCAGCAGGTCGACCACGCCAAAGTAGTTGACCGCCGCTACGCTCGGTGTGTCTTCGATATGCCCCCCTAGCCCCGCACACAGCACCAACCGGTCGAGCCGTCCGCCGCTCTGCTTCAGCACCTCCGCCACCGCATGCTGACGGCCCTCGACGGTGGAGAGGTCCGCCGGGACTTCGACGTCCCGGAGGTCAATGCCCAGCACCGTATCCCCCGCCGCCTCAAGGCGCGCCCGGGTCGCGCCACCAATTCCTGTCGAACAGCCACTGATCGCCACGGTTGCCATGAGGTATCTCCTTGAGTCTGTCTTATACCCTGTCTTAGGCCAGCCAAGGATACCCGGTCCCGTCGAGAAACCGACGAGGATCCCTCCAGCGGAAACCCCGCAAGCCTAGTCGGCCCGAGGCAGCAACACACTGCTTTTAACGGAGAGAATGGATCAGCCTCGCTGAAGTCATCGGCGGTTGAGCGCGTCTCTCGCTACTCTTCCCCAGCACGCCTTGGCCGCATCGACACCCTATGCCTCTTCCTCTTCTCGATCTCTCGCACCCGGATGATGCCGGGGTCTGGACGAAGCGCCTTACGCGCCTTCGCTCCACCGCCTCGCTATCCAGCGAACAGGCCGGTCAGGTCGCTGAGATCGTCGAAGCCGTCCGTCAACGCGGCGATGAAGCGGTGGTCGAGTACATGCGTCGGTGGACCGACCCGGACTTCGACGCAAGCCGGATTCGCGTCCGGCCCGAGGAGTTTGATCAGGCCGAGACCATGCTCGACCCGGGTCTGCGTGAGGCCCTTGAGCGAAGCATTGCCAACGTGCGGGCTTACCAAGAGCACATCCTTCCCCAAGCGCCCGCACCGATGGAACTCGCCGGCGCTCGGGTAGGCCTGCGGTACCGGCCCGTCGAAAGCGCCGGCCTCACGGTGCCCGGGGGCGTCGCTGTCCTCGTTTCTACGCTTGTGATGCTGGCGGTGCCCGCCCTCGTGGCCGGCGTACCGGCTTCGCAAGTGCGGGTCATTCATCCGCCCCCCACCCGCCGACGCAACGAACCGATCGGCGACATCTCACCGGTGGTGCTGGCGGCCTGCAAGCTGCTGGGCATCGAAACCCTCTACCGCATCGGCGGAGCCCAAGGCGTGGCCGCCCTGGCCCACGGTACCGAGCAGGTCAAGCCCGTGGCCCTCATCGCCGGACCGGGGAACGTCTACGGACAGCTCGCCAAGCAGATGGTTTCCGGGGCCTGTGGGACGGACGGGGGTTTTTATGGGCCGAGCGAAATCGTGACCGTCGCGGATGAGACCGCCGATCCAAAGTGTGTGGCGGCGGACTTAATCGCTCAGGCCGAACACGACCCGGGCAAGTGTTTCTTACTGGCTTGGTCCCGACCGGTCCTCGAAGCCATTCGGGCCGAAATCGAGACCCAGCTGACTGAGCGGGGGCGCAGCGAAGCCATCGTCACAGCCCTTCAGGAAGAATCCGCGGGCCTACTCGTCTCGGGTGAAGACGAAGCCGCCCATTGGGCGGACCAGATTGCGGCGGAGCACGTCAACCTCGCCGTCTCCGAACCGGAGGCGTGGCTGGATCGGCTCAATCACGGAGGCGAATTTTTCCTGGGCGATCAAACCCCCGTGGCCGCGGGGGACTATTACGCAGGCCCCAGCCACTGTCTTCCCACCGGAACCACCGCCCGCTTCACCAGCGGCATCAGCGTTCACACCTTCCTGCGACGCAGCGGCACAGTCGAATACCGCGGCGGCATGCCCGGGGTCGCCATCGACACGATCGCGGAACTGGCCGAATTGGAGGGACTCGACGCCCACGCTGCGTCGGCTCGGGTTCGCAAGAGACGAGATTAAGTCACGCGGCCAACAAAGCCGCTGTCACTAGGAGATTCCGCCGATGAGTCAAACGCCGCGCCGCCCTCTTCTCCTCTCAAAAAGGCAAACTGCCTCAGCGCCGCGCCGAGGCAAAGCTCGGATCGCAATCCGAGGGCTCCTCTCCGCCTTCGCCCTCGCTTGGGTTTCCGCAGGGTGTGCTCTAAGCGGACCGCTCTACGTCGAATCCAAATATGCGCCGGAGACCCCACCCGGTGCAGGGTCGGCGGTCATGATCGAAAGGCCCCTCGACGCCCGCCACTTCACCACCTCGGACAGCCGGGCGCCGGTTCCAAGCCTGCGCGGCGACCCGCAGGATGCCGAACTGACCGCCCGCGTGGTGGGCCGCATGCCTCAGACTGAGTTCAGCCTCGGCCCCAACGTCACCCTGCCACCCGGCCAAACGGTTTCTCGCTGGATTCAAAAAGCTCTGGTCGAGGGATTTAGAGAAGCGGGCCTGAACGCTGAAGCGGCCTCAAACGAAGGCGGCACCGACACGGCGGCGACCCCCTCGAAGCATTCCAACGCCTCTGCAGCCTTGAGCGCAACCGTCGTCTCGTTTTGGCTCAATGTCCGCAATGCCCCCGGGCCGAGTGTCGTGGTGTACCGCGCGGACATTGAGATCACCGGCGACCTGCCCCGCTTCCGGGAAGGACGCACCGTCACCGCCACAGGCAGCGTCAGCCAAATTGGCCTCGATTACGCGCTGTTCCGGAAGAGCTTCGATGCCGCCCTCAAGGCCATCGCGGGGGCCACCGCCCAAGCCGCGGTCCCGGGTACGCCGCTGCCTTAGCCCAATTCACCGTCAGAGATCACTAGGCTGCCTCAGCTCCAGAGGCCGAGACCGGCGAGGTTCGACAGGACGGCCGGGGTGGCGGTTGCCCGAAAGGCCTCGGCGGCGGCGGGCAGTCCATCATATTCCAAGGGGCAGCCCGCTGAAGAACCCCCAAAGAACGGTGTCGCGGTGCCCGAGGCCGGAGCTTTATCGGCATTGGCGTTGAGCCAAGTCGCCATCGCGCGGCCGTACGTCGCGCCGTCGGTCGGACAGATCGGCGGATCGAAGTAACAGAAATTCGGGTCGGCGGGGCACTCATAGAGCTCACCGCCGGCCACCGTGACGTCAGCGGTGGTCATCTTGCCCGGCGCCCCCAGCACCCCAAAAGCGGCTGTGCTGCCCGACGGCAGCGTGACGCCAGCCGCAAAAGCGGCCTGCAGGGTGTCACAGTTCACGCCTAATGGACCGATGTCAGTGTCCTCATGAACACACAGGAAGCCTTTTACCTCGACACCATTGCCCGCGCATGCTTGGAACTGACTCAATGCAGTCTCGGCTTGCTGGGCCAAGTTCTCCGCCGAGGAGAATTGAGGCGCCGAGGCGTCATTGCGCGGGCGCATCCAGACTTCAAGCGGAATTCCCGCCGCATTAAACGCCGCCGCGGCGCCGGAAACCGTATCCGAAAGCGTCGCAAAGCCTCCCCAGGCATCGCAATTGGCTTGGGCATTCATGGGCGCGATCACGCCCTGCTCCGCGACGGCGGCGGTCAGGGCCCATTGGAACTCCGACGCGGAATTGCTGTTGGTCCAGTACAGCACGGGCCAGGGGCCGACGTTCCCATCGATATCCCCTCCCGAACCCCCACTTTCTGAGCTGCACGCGCCCAGGCATCCCGCCAACCAGAAGCAGACCGCCCCCAAGACCCAAACATGAACCGGACTTCTTCGCCTTCTCACCGTAGCCATCCGCAAAACCCCTTCATCTGTTGACGCAACCCGACCGAGATCAAAATCAGCATCCAGGACTGGAGCTAGGCCGACAGGCATTCGATGATAGAAACCCAACTGGCTTCGCGCGCAACGGGGTACCCTTTCACCATGTCGAGCCAGCCCGCGCCGTTGAAGATTTGCGTCCTGATGATTTACATCGGACCCTGGCCTCCGCTCTTCCCGCTGCTCCTTGAATCCTGTTCGCGAAACCCGGGCGTCGATTTTATCTTCTTCACCGACCAAGAGCGGCCCGAGATCGCCCCCGCCAACACGACCTTCGTCTCGACCACCCTCGCGGAACTGCGAGAACGGTTTTCGGACATCCTCGGCTACCGGGTCGCGCTCGAAGCGCCGTACAAGCTCTGCGACTTCAAAACCACGGGTGGGTTGTTGTTCGCCGACCACCTCAAAGGGTCCGACTACTGGGGCCACGGCGATCTCGACCTCATCTATGGCGACCTCTCCCCGTGGATCGACCCGGCTTTCCTCGGGCAATGGGATGTCCTGAGCGGGCATGCTTCCTGGATTTTCGGACCGATGACCTTCTACCGAAATACCGACTTGGTCAATCGACTCTTTCTCGAGTCGCCCGATTGGATGCGCGTCGCCCAGGACCCCCGGCATCTGGCCTTCGACGAGAGTTCCTATCTCTGGAATGAGATGAGACGATCTTCCGTGTTCGAGATCGAGT